>JAFYZY010000086.1 GCA_017548485.1 Oscillospiraceae bacterium
CTCAAAGACGCCGAGGAGACCGGCGTGAAGTTCTTCCGCGATTATCTCGGAGTCGAGACGCTGGAAGAGGCGAGAAAGCTGGATGCCGACTTCGTGGAGAAGAAGTTCCTGGAAGCCAACCTCTGGCTGAGAGTCGTTGACCACGGCCATTATGTCAAGGAAGACTACGCAGTCACTGCCAGAGAAGGCCGCATGGTCAACGTTCCGATCATGACCGGATACAACACCAACGAAGGATTCTACAGGGGACCCGGACAGGTCAACCCGATGGCCCCGGCCGATCCCAACGCCTCAGATGAGGTGGCAGAAGCCTGGATCCGCAGCGAGTTCGGCGACAAGGCTGAGGAATATCTCGCAGCATGCAGAGAGACTGCGGCAGAGCAGGGCATCACGCTCGCAAAGGCTGCTATCTGTTTCATCAGCGGATTCACGCTCTATGTGCTGGCCCGCCAGCGCGAGAAGGTCGGACAGAAGACTTATATCTATCATTTCGGTCCCTCCATCCCGGGCGACAACGCTGGAGCATTCCACTCCTGCGACCTGTGGTTCGAGTTCGAGACGCTGATGAAGTGCTGGAGACCCTTCGACGGACATCACTTCGATCTGTCCCGCAAGATGTGCAACTACTGGACCAACTTCGCGAAGAACGGCGATCCAAACGGAAACGACAAGGACGGCACTCCGATGCCGCAGTGGGATCCTTACACCGCAGCAGATCCCTGCCAGATCGAGTTCCTGGATGAGATAACTGTCGGCCATGGCCCTGTGGATGCAAAGACACGCTGCCTGATCGATCTCAACCTTTGATATTAAGGCCACAGATCAAGCGATCTATAAATACGTTATCAATTAGTTTCTATAAGGAGGAAACAATCATGTTACGCATCGCAAAGACTGAAAGCGGATGGGTCCGCGGCATTCAGGGCTCCGATGCACGTACGACGGTCTTCAAGGGCATCCCCTTTGCTGCCGATCCGGTCGGCAAGAACCGCTGGCGCGCTCCTCAGCCCGTAGAGCCCTGGGAAGGCATCCGTGACTGCCTCGAGTTTGCCCCCATCACCAGACAGAGAGTACCCGGAAGGGATCCCAACGCGTTCTATTCCAAGGAATGGCATGTGGATCCGGAAGTCCCCATGAGCGAAGCCGGAAGCCTCTGCCTCAACATCTGGACCCCTGCCAAGACCGGCGACGAGAAGCTTCCCGTCATGGTCTGGATCTTCGGCGGCGGTTTCCAGGAAGGCTACTGCCATGAGATGGAGTTCGACGGCGAGAGCATGAACCGCCGCGGCGTCATCCTGGTATCCATCGCCTACAGACTGAATGCATTCGGATTCCTTGCTCACCCCGATCTTCTCAAAGAGGATCCGGAGCATCCGGCGAACTTCGGCCTTCTGGACCAAAATGCAGGTATAGCCTGGGTAAAGAGAAACATCGCCAACTTCGGCGGAGACCCCGACAGGATCACCATTTTCGGTCAGTCCGCAGGCGGCGGCAGCACCATGTATCACTGCACCTCCCCGAAAGCCAAGGGACTGTTCCGTGGAGCAATCGCCCAGTCAGCCGGCGGCGTAGTGCCCTCACATCCCACAGTCTTCATGCCTGTCGCCGATCCTATGGATGTCGCTCTCGAAAAGGGCGTCAAGTTCCTTGAAGCGCTCGGCGTAAAGACCGTTGAGGAAGCAAGACAGCTCCCCGAGGAGTTCATCGAGGAGAAATACTGGGAAGTCAATCCTTTCTTTACAGCCGCCATCGACGGCAAATATGTCACCGACCAGTGGTGGAAGCTGGCTATCGCCGGTGAGATGAACCCCGAGTTCTTCATGACGGGCAACACCACCAACGAGTTCCTGGTCCTCCCCAGAGGCGACGAGGAAGAGTGGCTCAAGGCTCAGTTCGGCGAGTTCGCCGAGGGCTACCGCGAGGCAGTAGACGGCAAGCTCAATACCAAGATCGTCGGATTCGATGTGTGCGAGAAGCTCATGTGCGAAGGACTTGCCAGAAAAGGCCGTCCCGCATATTACTACAACTTCGGACCTACAATCCCCGGTGACGACGCAGGCGCTTTCCACAGCTCTGAGCTCTGGTTCACATTCGAGACACTGATGAAGTGCTGGAGGCCCTTCGACGGACATCACTATGATGTGGCCCGCAAGATGTGCAACTACTGGACCAACTTCGCCAAGACCGGCAACCCGAACGGATTCGATCAGGACGGCACGCCGATGCCCGAGTGGCAGACATACTCCAGAGAAGAACCCAACACCATGCTGTTCTTCGATGAAGTCAAGCCCACGACATACATCGATAAGAAGACCACATTCCTGCTCGACATCAACAGATATCTGCTCGACGAATAAGTCGCGATCAAGAGGAGCCCGGCCGTCAGCCGGGCTCCTTCTGCACAGAAGGAAAGGAAACAAATGGCGATCATCACTCAGGATTACTTCTGTCCCAGGATCGGAATGGCATCCGAATTCAGGGTGATTCTTCCGGAGACCGCGGCAGGGGCGCTGGCAGAGGCGGAGTCCACGCTTTTTCTGCTTTCTCCGGAGGGGGAGAGCGGGATGAACTGGATCACATCCACCAAGATAAAGGTGATCTGCGACAGATACAGGACTGCCGCAGTCCTGGTGCCCTGCCTTCAGGGGTGCTATACCGACATGGCGCTAGGATATCCCTTCTATCAGTCCCTCAGATACGTGAGGGAGTACATACAGACATACATGCGCGGCATACCCGTCGGAGAAGGCGAGATGGCTGTCGCAGGCGTATCTGTCGGAGGTACCGCAGCGCTGCGGTGGGCGATGGAGGAGCCGGAACTGTTCGCTGCCGCAGCGTCGTTCTCCGGCATGTACTCTCCCGACAGACCGGCCGGCGGATGGTTTACCGAAAAAAGGCTGGAGAACCTTTACGGAGACGCACAGAACAGATTTTCCGTGAGAGACGGTTTCACGGATCTGTGCCGCAGCACATCCGCGAAGAACATCTACATCTTCTCGGCAGAGGGCGATCCGGATGCCGGAAGAGCGGCAGAGATCGCTGAGTCGATCGGTGCCGGAGCAGTTTTCAGGACTGCGGAAGGAGTCTCCGGCTGGAAGACCTGGTCGGACAGGCTCGCCGATTTCATGGACTGGTGGAAGGAGGGGACGGAGGAATGTCACTGAGCAGACTTGATTTTTACTCTGAGATCCTGTCTATGGATCAGACAGTATATGTGACGCTTCCCGACAAGGGCGAGCTCGCTCCCGCTGAACCGCTCCCACCCGAGAACGGGTATCCGGTGCTCTATCTGCTGCACGGGACCAGTCATGACTGCAGCCACTGGCTCAGATATACCGGTATAGAACGCTACAGCACCGACAGGAAGGTCGCCGTGGTGATGCCATCCGCGCAGCTGTCGGGTTATGCAGACATGGTGCACGGCGAGGCATTCTTCCGCTACCTCACAGAGGAACTGCCCGGGATCATAAAGAGCCATTACTGCGTCTCGCAAAGGCGCGAGGACACCTTTGTGGCGGGCGTATCGATGGGAGGATACGGCGCTGCAAAGATAGGACTGACCTATCCAGAGAGATATGCGGCCATCGGAGCCATATCCAACGGAAATCACGCATACATGAGACCCATAGGGCTTCACGCGAGGAACTCAAATGAGGAGTTCCCGTCCCCGGTCATGGATGCCAGACATCTGCTCTGCTGGGGACTGGGCCTCGGCGAGGATCCGAGAGAGACAGCGGAGGATCTGTATCTCCTGGCGAGACAGGCCATGGATAAGGGAGGACCTCTGCCCGCGCTGTTCCACACCTGCGGCAGTTTCGACAGGAACCTGGAGATGGCGCAGCATATGAGGGATTTCTTCCGCAGTCTGCCCGGCGATCCGTTCCGGTACTGCTACTATGAGGAGCCTTACGGAGAGCATATCTGGGAGTACTGGGACAAGTGGATACAGATCTTCATGAGCTGGCTGCCGGTGGATCTCCCGACTTCTGATCTCCCGCTTTAGTGCTTTAATGGAAGAAACCACAAAATACCCCGCGTAAAGCGGGGTATTTTCGTTTCAACCTACAAGAGATATCCTGCTGCCGGTTGGTTATAATTTATTTACGTGAATGCAGCGTCCTCCGCTGCATTCAAAGTCAAGGGCAAAGGGAAAAGAAATGGGAAAGAATGTATTAGTGATCTCATCCAGCCTGAGGATCACCAGCAATTCGGCGGTCCTGGCTCATGAGATCGTCAGAGGCGCTGCCGATGCAGGCAACGATGCGGAGTTCCTGTCGCTGGTAGACAAGGACCTCAACTTCTGTACGGGATGTATGGCGTGTCAGAAGTCCCACAGCTGCGTCATAAACGACGACGCTACCGCAATAACCGAGAAAGTGAAATGTTCTGACGTCCTGGTCTTTGCGACCCCAGTCTATTACTACGAGATGAGCGGGCAGCTCAAGACCATGCTGGACAGGATGAATCCAATCTACGGGGACGACTATAAGTTCCGCGAGGTATATCTGGTATGCACAGCGGCGGACGACGATCCGCAGACTCCGGACAGGGCCGCAAACGGCATCAGAGGATGGGTTTCCTGCTTCGACAAGGCGGAGTTCAAGGAAGTCCTGTTCTGCGGAGGAGTGGACGGCCCCGGCGATGTCATGAGCAGACGGGATTACATGGAGCAGGCATACATGCTTGGTAGGAGACTGTGAGCGGAAAGAACATCATAATAGATTCAGGCGGAGCCTGTTTCATCAACAGAGTCAGTGAAGAGAACAACGAGTGGTTCTATTCCATCGACAATCCCGGAGGAGACCTGTACGAGGCTGAAGAGATCTTTCAGATCACGGGAGAAGTGGAGGGCACCACTCTGCAGCTGTTCCGTTATCCCTCCGGGGAGAAGTTCATACCGATCCCGAAGAGGAACGGAGTCTGTATCGGCAATCCGGTAATGCATGACGGAAAGATCTCGATCCTTGCGGTGGATTTCGTCGGACGCACGATCAGCATCAGTGAATTCGACTGCAGCGATTACAGTGTATCCGGGGCGGTGTGCGTGAGCCTGGACGAGACTGAAGACTGCTATAATCTGATGCTCCACGTGCATCCGCTGACGCTGAGCCGTCAGCCGAACGACGGCACGTTCCACATCATCTGGCCTGAGAAGATATCATTTCCCATAGGAATAAGGGAGAGTTTTTACCACAGAGACGGAAACGAACTGTATTTCTCCCGCTGGTTCGAGGATCCTGATTACCGGGAGGAGACAGTGGTGAGGGATGTCAGGACAGGGGAGATCATATCCATATTCCCGGGAAGCATGTATGTGATGCCGGACGGCGACAAGTGGTTCCTCAAATAACAGAAAGAGGGAGATTAACATGAAATGGTTCGTATTCTCCGATCTGCACGGATCGGCTTACTACTGTGAAAAGACCGTCGAGGCCTTTGAAAGAGAAGGCGCCGACAGGATGCTTTTCCTCGGGGATATCCTCAATCACGGCCCCCGCAACGGGCTTCCCGAGAGGTACGGTCCTCCCGAGGTCATAGATATACTCAATAAATACAGAGACCGCATCATAGCGGTCAAGGGAAACTGCGATTCCGATGTGGATCAGGCGGTCATGCAGTTTCCGCTGTCAGCGGATTTCGCTGTGGTGATGCTGGGAGAAAGGGCCGTATACATCACCCACGGGCATGTCTACAACGAGAAGAATCTGCCTCCGCTGGTCAGAGGCGACGTGCTGCTGCACGGACACACTCACATCCCCGCATGGGAAGTGCACGAGGACTTCATCTATGCGAATCCAGGTTCCGTGGCCATTCCCAAAGGCGACAGCTGGAACTCCTACATGATCCTCACGGAAGAGGGCATGACCTGGAAAGACATGGACGGAAACGTCAAGATGGAGCATAAGTTCGAGGAAGCGCAATGGTAAAGACTCTTATCCTGTATGAATCGCTTCATCACGGAAACACAAAGAAACTGGTGGACGCCATAGCAGCTGAGTATCCGGTAGA
>JAFYZY010000087.1 GCA_017548485.1 Oscillospiraceae bacterium
CTGGTGGCGTTGATCTCGCGCATGGCCTTGATCAGGTCTTCCGGCGGGATCTTCTCCAGCTCGTCAATGTTGTCCTTTGTGATGTGCAGATGCTCCAGGAACGCGTCGGTGTCCTTCTGGCCGACCTTGGGATCGGTGGCCTGGAAGCCGCCGGACTGGATGATGGCCTTGTGGAAGAGGCCTTTTGCGGAGGGCATGGTGAGCAGCTGCGCGACTTTTCCGCCGCCGCCGGACTCGCCGAAGATGGTCACGTTGTCCGGGTCGCCGCCGAACCAGTCGATGTTGTCACGGACCCACCTGAGTGCCGCGACCATGTCGAGGTTTCCGATGTTGACGGAGTGGGCGTATTTCTCTACTCCGAGATGGGTGAGATCCATGTATCCGAAGAGGTTGAGCCTGTGGGATACGCTGACCATGACCACGTTGTTCTTCTTGGCCATGTTGAAGCCGTCCTGATGGGGGCACTCCGGTGTGCCGGCAACGTTTCCGCCGCCGTGCAGCCATACCATGACGGGGAGCTTCATGCCCTTGGTGAGGGCGGGAGTCCAGATGTTGAGTGAGAGGCAGTCCTCGGACTGGGGACCCTTGCCCATCTCCATGTTTCCGGTGACGATCTCCTGGTTGATCATGTTGTACTTGGAGTTCGCGATCTCCGGTACCTCGATCCTGGGAGTGTCTGTCTGCCAGCACTTATAGGTGTATTCTTTTGCGTCAACGATGACGGGGCTCACATCCGGCTCCACCGGGGGCTGGAAACGGAGTTCGCCTACAGGGGCTTTGGCATATCTCACGCCGAGGAAACGGTACACACCGTCGAAATAGTCGCCGCGGATCTTGCCGTACTTGGTAAGAGCAAGAACGTCTCTCATTTTTTCTCTCCTTTTTATTCTTTGTCCTTTATAAGGACTTGGTTTTGACGGGCTGTCCGGAGAATGTCAGCGGACAGTTTCCTTAACATCATTATCGAAAAAATCGATACCGATTTCAAGCCGATACGCATTCAGGAAACAAGAAAAAAGGCCCCTGAAAAGGGGCCCCGGTGATGTATCGCAATAAGGTCAGGGCTGTATCACTTTCGCGTAGACCCTGCCGGTCTCCTCCACGTTTTTGAGGAAGAAACACACCTCATGGACGGTCTCCTCCACAAACTGTGAATACGGTCCGCTGTGGCCGAACTTTGAGTACAGTATGGTCTTTCCGTTGGGGATGCACTGGGCGGTCCTGAGCATGAGGTCGGGCCTGCTTATGGGATCCTCGAGACAGCCTATCATGAGGGTGGGGGTCTGTATGGTCCTGAGGGCGGCCTGCACGTTCTCCTCTGTTTCATAGTTGATCATGGGGCGCCTGTAGTCCAGAGCCAGTTCCTCCGGAGCCTGCTTCGCACGGCGCTGCCTGTCATACTCCGCATTGATGGCCTTCCTGCGCTCGATGGCTTCGTCGTCCGTGATAGGGTCGATCGGTGGCATCTTGATGCCCTGTGCGGCCCTGCTCTTATAGGACCAGCTGCCCTCATCGATATTGTGAGGACCGCCGACCATTGCCACCAGAGCGATGAGCCTGTCAGGATACTTCAGGGCCACATGCCAGCCGGTGCCGGCCCCGTGGGAGCATCCCATATAGACGAACTTACCGATCCCCATCTTGTCCGCAAAGTGCACCACGTCGTCCGCGAACTTCTCGAACCAGTAGTTACCGTAGTCTTCAAACAGATGGGTGGATTCTCCGATCCCGCGGTTCGTGAGAAGGAACACGTGGTATCCGTTGTCCGCCATCGCTCTTGTGGAGCAGATGGGCGGGAAATCCATCATGTAGCTGATTATATATTTGTCTCCGGTACCGAGCTCCTCATAGGCTATCTCGATGCCTTTCTCCACTTCGACTCTTGGCATTTTCTGTCCTCCTCAAAAATAACAAGTTCTGTATGTATTCTATCAGTTTACAATGCAAACAAAAACAGGAAGGCGGGCCTTCCTGTTGATCTTGTTCAGCTGCTGCTCTGAGTCTTCGCCGAACGAAGGACCGACGGTGCGATGACCAGCACCGCGATCAGCGTCAGAGGTGCGCAGCAGAGATAGGCGAGACGGACTCCGTCCAGCCCCATTCCGTTGAACAGACTGACGAGGGCGCCGCCGCCGAAGCTGGCTATAAGGTTGCCGGCTGTGGAGAAAGGTGCCCTGAGGGCAGTCTGCACCGACGACTTGAGGTTGTCGGGGGCCTTCTTATTGAGGAATTCCACCACCTGTGTCGCGTTAGGAACCAGCATGGCTCCGTTGAAAAGCATGGTGAGCGTGAGGATGACAGGGGAATGGCAGGTGCCAACTATCAGCCAGCGGATCACCCCGAGGCAGAGAACGAACAGCTGGGCTTTCTCAACGCCCAGTCTGCGGAAGAAGCGGTTCCCCGGACCGAAATAGAACGGGAACTCCGAGACGGCGAGGATCATGTTTCCGATGCCGACCCATGCATAGTTTCCTCCGAGATGGGTCATGTATATCCCGAAATACGCGTGGCTGAAGGAATTGCACAGCATATAGAAGAGATACATGATCAGAACGCGGAGCACCGACTTGTCTTTGAGCAGGGCGTAGACTTCTCTGATGTCGTACTTTCCTTTTCTTCGTCTGCTTTTCTTTCGGACTTTCCGACTTCCGGAAGGAAGAAAGCGGTGATCAGGGTCAACAGCATCGTGCCGATGAGGATGGGAAAGAGCATCTCCTTGTTCTTGTTCAGCCAGAAGCCGGACACGACTGCCATGACGGCATAACCTATGGTCCCGCTCATCCTGATGGGGCTGTAGGCATATCCGTATCTCCCTGAGCACTCGATCGCCATGGACTCGTAGATCCCCATCATGGGCTGATACGTGATGTTGAACAGGATGCGCAGGATGATCACCATGACGATGGTAGTCGCCTTGGAGAACGCGAACAGCAGAACTACCGAGACGCAGAGTATCGTGATCAGGACCTTGTTCTTGGATCTCGC
>JAFYZY010000088.1 GCA_017548485.1 Oscillospiraceae bacterium
ATTCAGCCTTCCCGAGAACTTCAGGACGCCTTACTCGTCCGTGAGCGCCACCGAATTCTGGCGCAGATGGCACATCACCATGGGCGGATGGTTCCGTCAGTACGTCTACTTCCCTCTCGGCGGAAGCCGCTGCGGGAAACTGAGGAACATTTTCAACATCCTGGCCGTCTGGGCGCTGACCGGAATCTGGCACGGCGCATCATGGAACTTCCTGCTCTGGGGCCTCTTCTACTTCATCGTGCTGGTGATCGAAAAACAGTTCTTTCTGAAGTTTCTGGAGAACCACAGATTCATCGGCCATATATATCTGATATTCATAACTCTCATCGGCTGGTCGCTGTTCGCGGTGACCGACCTGACTCAGATCCCCCTCTTCTTCTCCAGACTGTTCGGAGGAACGGGAGGGATATCCGCTGCCTATTTCCTGCGCAATTACGCGGTGCTGCTGGTCATCTGTCTGCTGCTCTGCACCGATCAGGCAGCAGCTGTCTGGAAGAAGATCACACAGCGCAGAGGTCTGCGCTGCGCCGCAGTCCTGATACTGCTGATCCTGTGTCTCGCATATATAACCGATTCCACCTACCGCCCGTTCCTGTATGCACAATTCTGAGGAGGATCTGTCTTGAATAGAACAATAAGAGCGATCCGCTCATTTCTGATACTGTTCATCGTCCTGTACGCGCTGCTCATAACCGCGGCGGTATCTCCGGACCGGACCTACAGCGAGTCCGAGAACAAGTATCTGGCGCAGTTCCCGGAGATCAGCTTCAGGAACATATTCAGCGGCTCCTTCCAGGAGAAATACGCGGACTATGTATCGGACCAGTTCCCCGGAAGGGACACATGGATAGCCTTAAAGTCACTGGTTGAGACGGCTCTCCTCAAGACCGAGAACAACGGAGTTGTCTACGGTGAGGATGGATATCTCTTCCAGCGCTTCGATTCCTACAGCAAGGAAGATCTCAGCGACAACGTGCAGGCCGTAAACAGCTTTGCTTCTAATACTTCCGCCCCGGTCACGGTCATGATAGTTCCCTCCTCCTACGCGGTCCTGGAAGACCGTCTTCCGTCTGACGCACCTTTCGCCGACCAGCGGGCACTGCTGGAGGAAGGACAGGAGGGCTCGCTCGGCAGACAGTTCAGCGGCTGCTCCTTTATAGACGTCCTCTCGGTGCTGGACAGACACAGCGACGAATACATCTATTACCGCACTGACCATCACTGGACCACTGACGGAGCCTGGTACGCCTACAACGCCCTCTGCTCCCACCTGGGGCTCGACGCCTTCGATCACACTTCCGGCACGTCCCACACTGCGGAGGGATTCCTCGGGACCAGCTACTCAAAGTGCAAGAAGATCAGACAGCAGACCGACACAATAAAGTACTACAACTTCTCAGCAGTTCTGACGGAGGGCGGAAAGACGCACGACACCGTGTACGACTACACCAAGCTGTCAGGCAGAGACAAATACGCCATGTTCCTCTACGGAAACGGAGCCGAGAGGCAGATAGAATCCTCTCAGGGAGCCGGAAAGAAGCGCCGTCTGCTGGTCATCAAGGACTCCTTTGCAGACTGCCTGATCCCCTTCCTGACCCACAACTACGAATCCATAACCTGCATAGACCCGAGATACTGGTCAGGTTCATTCTCGTCTCTCGCATCGGGAGATTATGACGATATCCTGATCCTGTTCGGCTTTGAGGACCTTGCAGGAGAGAGCTCCATACTCAAGCTCGGATTCTGACCTCAGGGCAGACCGGCTCTGCTGCGTTCTTCGTTAGATGTTCATCGCCTTTTATCATTGGAGAGTATCATGTCTGTCGAGATAAGAAGGATCAGGGAGAGTGACTATGAAGCGGTCAGATCCATCTGGAATGACGTGCTTGATGTCCCCGTGACATATGAGCAGATCCGCGAGACGTATTCCGCAATGGATGGCGACGACAGATACTGCACCTTCGTCGCCGATGCCGAAGGAGTTATAGCCGGTCTTGTCACAGGCGTTCACGTTCTTGCTGTCGGTCATCCCGGCGGTTACATCAAGATGAACGGACTCGGCGTACTTCCCGAATACCGCGGGCAGGGAGTCGGCAGGATGCTTCTTGAAGCGATAGAGAGGTTCGCAGTAGAGAGAAGCGCTCCGTATGTCGGTCTGGCATCAGGGATCCGCAGGGCCGATGCCCATGAGTTCTACGAACATCTCGGATACCGGAAGACTTCTTACTGGTTCCGCAGGGATCTGAAACAGAAGCCTTAGCACTGTAAGCGGATCATTTCAGCACATAATATTAAGAGCGGTGACACAGCTGCCTCGATCATCGAGACTGTTCTGTCACCGCTATTCTTGTTTCTGTTTTTTCTGTTGGTCAGGAAAGCGTCTCGTCATCGTCCGACGACACGAAGCTTATCCTCTTCTCCAGCACTTCCATCTCTATGTGCTTCTTCCCGGAATAGGGTTCTCCGTCCAGAGACCAGTCCAGTTCCTCATCCGAATCTATAGTGCACTTCTTCATCTTGAAGAGGCTTATATGCTCGCCGTTGAATTCCTTTGAGGTGAATTCCCTGAGTTCCTCGCCCAGCTCGATTATATCCCTTGGAGCCTTGGCGATGAAAACCTCGAAACTCCCATCATCCGCCCACACCATGTCCGACGGGAGCTGGGTGATGTTTCCGCCCAGAGAAAGCGTGCTCAGCAGTCCCAGATAGAGGAAGTCCTCCTCGAACTGTCTGCCGTCTATGTCGAATTTTGCGTGCTTAGGCGCGAGTGAGAGCGCGTTGGCCATTCCGTCCAGAATGTAGGCAAGATAGCCCAGCGTGTTCTTCATCTCCTGGTAGGTCTCGTTGACCACGCTGGCGAAGAACCCGCAGCCGCAGTGGAACATGAAGTATCTGTCATTGAACCTGCAGGCGTCCAGTTTCCTGACCTTGCCGGTCACTGCCAGCTTTGCGGCCTCAGCCATGTCGGACGGTATATGGTGGGTGGAGGCGAAATCGTTGGTAGTTCCGCTGGGTATGAACGCGAAGGACGTGTCAAGTCCCGCGTCTATGATGCCGGTGATGACCTCGTTCATGGTGCCGTCGCCTCCCATGGCGACGATCCTCCCGAAATCCTTCCCGTACTTTTTGACGTACGCCGTGGCGTCACCGCGTCCTCCCGTGATGAAGACGCTGGGTATCCAGCCTCTGGTAAGGAAGATCCTGCAGACATCTGAAAGGGTGTTAGCCACAGCTTTCTTGCCGGAGACGGGATTCGCTATGAGCATCAGTTTTCTGTTCTCAGCCATCGTCCCTCCGCATCATTTCCTTATCAGGTCGATCAGCTCAATGCAGAACCAAGCGGTCGGGATGGAGAACAGCAGGCTGTCAGCCCTGTCCATCATTCCGCCGTGTCCGGGGATCAGATCGCTGTAATCCTTGATCCCGGCTTCTCTCTTGAAGAGAGATGCGGCGAGGTCCCCGAACTGTCCCAGAGTAGAGGCTATGACCGCCACCGCGACACATACCCACAGCTCGGCTCCCTGCTTCATAAGGAGGAGCCATGCCAGGACGCCGAACAACGCTGACGCTGCGGCGCCGCACAGGGATCCCTCAACGGTCTTGTTGGGACTCACGTGCGGGCTGAGCTTGTGCTTTCCGAATCTTCTTCCTCCGAACAGCGCGAAGGCGTCGCAGCTCCAAGTGCCGAGGGCCGCCACCGCGAAGACGTACAGCCATCTGTCGGTCGTGAGTATCCTCTGAAGTGCGGCATAGAGCGCCATCGGGTATATCAGCATGAAGAGAGTTCCTCTCGCTGCAGGCGCCATCAGGTCCTCCCTGCAGATGCATATGCATACGGTGAGGATGACGCAGCCTATCAGATTCGCCGCCAGAGCCCACAGAGGAGCTCCGGTCAGGCACAGCACGGTATTGATCACTATGTACAGCACAGGAGTGAATATTATGGCTCTCTCTCCCGTCTTTGCGAGACAGTTCTTCATCTCAAAAGCAGACAGCACCGCTGCTGCAAGGACCAGGAGGGCTCTCGTGACTTCGGAGATGAACAGGCATGCTCCGACTATCGCGAGCAGGACTATTGCGGATATCACACGTTTCTTCACGTTTTTCAGCCTTTCTCGGAAAGTATCTCTTTGTTATCGATTATGTAGACGATCCCCGACAGAGCGGTTATAACAGCGCTTATCCAGCACAGTATGTTGGATGTGGTGACCAGCCAGGCGGGATCTCCGTACAGCGCTCTCAGGAACAGCACGACGGTCATGGAGACCATCTGGAACATGGTCTTTGCCTTCCCGAAAATGTTTGCCGCGACGACCTTTCCCCTGCTGGCGGCCTCCATCCTGACTCCGGACACCACGAACTCTCTTATCAGGACTACTATGACCGCGGCGGCGGACGCATATCCTATCTCAACGAAGCACACGAGCACCGAACTCACCAGCGCCTTATCCGCGATGGGATCAAGGAATTTCCCCAGCGATGTGACCAGATTTCTGGACCTGGCTATCTTTCCGTCCAGATAATCGGTTATGCTCGCGAGCACGAAAAGGACGAACAGGCCCCAGCGTCCCAGCGGGCTGTCGATATAGAAACAGGCTATAAGGAACGGCAGTGAACAGAGCCGGCCTACGGTGAGCTTGTTGGGAAGATTCACTGTACTTACCTCCTGAAATTGCAAATATGTGCATCACTTATTATAATGACTCTGACTTGAGAAAGAAACGGAAACCGATGAACATTTTCGACTTTGACGGGACCATACACAGAGGTGACAGCAGCGTCGCCTTCTATCTGTACTGCCTGCGGCGCAGGCCGTACATAGTTCTGCTGCTGCCTGTTCAGGCCGCGTCTGCTCTTCTGCATGTCCTGGGCATGATCGACGTCACAGCCATGAAGCAGGCGTTCTACCTGTATTTCAGGCTGATAGACGCGGAAGCCCTCCTGCCCGCTTTCTGGGATCAGGACAGAAAGAATATACAGGACTGGTACCTCAGAGTTCATTCTGACGATGACGTGCTCATCTCCGCCTCTCCCGAGTTCATGCTGGCTCCTATCTGCAGGGAGCTGGGCATCAGGACTCTCATCGCTTCCAGGGTCGACCCCAGGACAGGACGATACAGCGGAAAGAACTGCTCCGGCGATGAGAAAGTCGGCAGATTCAGGGAGATCTACCCTGATGCCGTTGCGGAGAACAGCTACTACGACCGCGACTCCGACCTTCCGGTCAGCAGTCTCGCGGTCCACGGATTCCGCATTAAGAACGGCGAGCCCGTGCAGGAATTCTGAAAAACAACAGGGTATGACGAAGGCGTCCCGGCTCTTTGAAGCCAGGGACGCCTTTTTTGCCTATTCTCAGTCGGAAAATTCCGCGAGATACTCGTCGGTGACCTTCGACAGTTCCTTCTTGATCGCGTCCAGACGGATGCAGAGCTCATTGAGCTTTTCCGCGTCGGATGCGTTCGCAGGATCGGCTATCTCAGCCTCCGTCGCCGACTCCTCGTTCTCCAGTTCCTCTATCCGCTTCTCCATCTGGCTCTTCCGCTGCCTGTATTCAGCCTTCTGCTTTCTGGCTTCGCGGCCGCTGAGGTACTCCTGTACCGGCTTCTCCTTCTTTTGCTCAGACTGCTCAGGCTGTTCGTTCCTGGATGCCTGTGTATATGACCTGAAGCTGTCATAATCGTCGAACAGCTTCGCGGTGCCCTCGTCCATGAACATGATCCTGCAGTTGAGATTCTCTATCAGCCACCTGTCGTGGGACACCATGAACAGGGTCCCTGTATAGGTATTGAGCGCTTCGAAGAGAATATCCTTGGTGAAGATGTCCAGGTGGTTCGTGGGCTCGTCCAGTATCAGGAAATTGGGATGCTCGAGGGACAATCGGGCCATGTTGAGCCTGGCCAGCTCGCCTCCGGAGAGGCCGGCTGACTCAGTGAACACCTCTTCGTCCCGGAACCCCACCAGAGCCAGAAGCTTTCTGACCTGCAGCTGATCCATCTGCGGATACCGGTCCCAGATGTACATCAGCGGGCTCTCGTTCTCGATATGGAACAGATCCTGCTTCTGGACTCCGATCTTTACTCCCCCGCCGATGATCACTCTGCCGGCGACGGGTCTTATCTCCCCGAGGATGGTGCGGATGAGGGTGGTCTTGCCGTATCCGTTCCTGCCGATGACGGCGATCCTCTCGCCGCGCTGAAGCAGCAGATCTATGCCTGAGCAGAGCACCAGTCCCGGCACTCCCACGCTGAGGTCAGTGAGCTTGAGCACATCCTTGTAAGGTTCCCCGTCGGGTATTATCTCGAACTTTATATCGGTGTGGCTGTTGTCTTCAGGCGCTGTGAGATCCAGTCTCTCCAGCATCTTGAGCCTGCTCTTGGCCATGTTCCTGGTCGAAGCCCTCGCCATGTTGCGCTCCGCGAAGTCGCGGTATTTCTCGGCCTTCTCCAGCGTCTGTTCGTAGTGGGCCCTCTCCACCTTCTCGTCGTTGTCACGCCTGACTATATACTCGGAGAAAGGCACAGGATACGTCTTTGTTCTTCCCCTGTTGAGCTGTATGGTCTTATTGCACACGCTGTCAAGGAAATGCCTGTCGTGGGACACCACGAGGACTGCTCCTCTGTATCCGGTGAGATATCCCTCCAGCCAGTCCAGGGTCTCAAGATCAAGATGGTTCGTCGGCTCATCCAGCAGCAGCAGATCAGGCGTCTGCAGCAGAAGCTTGGCGAGGGAAAGTCTCGTCTTCTCTCCTCCTGACAGCACCGATACGCTCTTGGTCCAGGTCTCCTCCGGAAATCCCATTCCGAGAAGTATCCTTCTGATCTGGTAGTCCAGATGATAGCCGTCTATCGCTTCGTATCTCTCACTGACTACCATATACTCCGACAGCAGTTCCGGCTCCTTCTCCATCCTTCTCTCCAGAGATCTCATCTGCTCCAGAAGCTTGTCGGCGTTGTTTGCCATCTTCATCTCGCCGAGCACTGTCTGCTCGTTATGAAGGCCGCTGTCCTGCCTGAGATATCCCATCACAGCTCCGTTTTTGAGCGCGACAGTACCTCCGTCAGGGATCAGACTGCCTGTTATGATCCCCAGCAGAGTGGTCTTCCCGCAGCCGTTGTAGCCCACAAGGCCGGCGCGGTCATATTCCTCCAGCTGGAACGACGCGTCCTCTATGACGGTGTTGTCGCCGTAGGAGAATCTGATGTTTTGAAGCGTAAGTACCATTTATATATCCGTTCAGACGCCCAGCGCCTCATTCAGCCACTGCAGCGTGTCGTTGTAGAATGTCTCCCTGTGTGTTTCGTTGTGCAGCTCATGTCTCTGCCCAGGATACAGTCTCAGTTCCGTCCTGCTGCATCCGGCGTTCTTCATCATATCGTATACCACTCTGACACCTTCGCCGTAATCTCCGACTGGATCGTCCTCACCGGAGGCCAGCAGATACGGGATGTCCTTCCTGAGTCTGGGAGCCCATCCCTTCTCCAGGACCTCGTCGAGGCATCTGGTCAGATCCCTGTACGCCGACAGCGTGAAGGTGTACATGCACAGCGGGTCGCTGACGTATTCGCTGAGCTTCACCGGGTCGCTCGTGACCCACTCGGATCCGGTGGGATGCTCAGGTATCCTGTCGTTGTATGTTCCGAAAGAGACTTTTGTGATCAGAGGACTGCGGTATCTCTCCCCTTTGAAGAACGAGATGGCATTGATGATCGCTTCCGCGGCCTTTCCCGCCGGGTTGGAACCGTCAGTTCCCTCAAAGATGTAGGCCGACGGACCGTCGCTGTAGTCCGCGGCGTACTTTCTCGCCAGGAAGGATCCCATGGAGTGCCCCAGCATGGCCAGCGGGAGCCCTGGATACCTCTGTCCGAGCAGTTCCGTTATCTTTCTCAGATCCTGAACCATGAGCCTGTAGCCGTCCTTCTCAGCAATGAACCCCAGGTCATCCGGGGACGCTGCCGTATGGCCGTGCCCGAGGTGATCGTTGCCGCAGACGATATATCCGTTCCCTGCCAGGAAGG
>JAFYZY010000089.1 GCA_017548485.1 Oscillospiraceae bacterium
CCGTGCTTGCCAAGCAGTTCCGTCATTTTCTCTCTGCCCGTCTTCGCGATATCACCGATGGTGTATATCCCCATCCTTCCGAGGGAAGACGCAGTGCTCCTGCCGACGAACAGCAGATCCGTGACCGGCAGCGGCCAGACCATGCTCTCCACATCCTGTGGCATGATGACAGTGGTGGCATCCGGCTTCTTCATGTCGGAAGCGAGCTTCGCGAAACACTTGTTGAAGCTCACGCCTACAGAGATGGTGATGCCTATCTCCTGCTTAATCCTGAACCTCAGTTCATCCGCTATCTCTTTCCCCGTCCTGTCCCTCAGCGCGGGGCTGCCGGTAAGGTCCAGAAACGATTCATCCACGCTGAACGGTTCCACCAGGTCGGTATACTCGAGATATATCCTGTTTATCATCTCAGAGACTTCGGAATATCTGCCGTGGTGGGGTACCACCACAACAAGTTCCGGGCACTTCTTTTTCGCGGCATACACGGTATCGGTGGTCCTCACCCCAAACTTCTTGGCTTCCTGGCTGGCCGCCACCACCACTCCGTGCCTGCTCTTAGGGTCTCCCGCAACAGCCAGGGGAATACCTTTGAGGGAAGGGTCCAGCATGGCTTCCACGCTCGCAAAATAACTGTTGCAGTCACAGTGCAGGATCGTCCTGATCGCCATTCCGCCTTCCCCCTTTCCGCTGCCTTCCGGTACAGATATATACGTAATTATTATACCATTCCTGCAGGTTCGAGGTCTTAAATGATTGTCTATCTGCCGTCTGACCCTGTATAATTAGTGCATCAATGCTCAGGAGCGACTACAATGGCGACTTACAGGATAAACTGCCCCGAATGCCGCAAGACGATAGTTCTGGAGGAGGAAGTCCAGGAGACTTTCTGCCCCTACTGCGGCTCAAAATTCACCGTTTCCCGCGCGCGCTCGTCGGGCAGTTCCGATTCAGTGATCCTCTACGAAGCGACACAGACCGTCAACGACATACTCCGCCGCGTCGGATCTTATCAGAACGACTGCATGGAACTCTATCAGAAGGTGCGCAAGAACGTCTCGAATCCGCTCAAGAAACTGCTTTCCGGTTCAGACGAATTCTCGATGAGCGACATACACAACAGATACTTCACGGTGCTGGACAAGCTGATAAAGGAACTGGATGAGCATCTCTCGTCCATCAGCGAGGTCAGCGTCAAGAGCGAGCTTGCCAAAAAAGCCGTCGATGCCGTACTGAGCGTCCCTGAGGAAAAGCTGCCTTTCGCGGTGGCTCTGAACTACAGCGCGGACGACATCCTTACCCAGCCACTGCTTAAGCATCTGTCGCAGGAAGACCTAAAGGACGTCTATGAGCGGTTCACCGTTCCGGAGAGAAAAAAACAGTTCTACCCCAACCAGAAGAAACTTGCCGAACAGATGGAGACGCTTCTGGGTCTGGATACCGGAAAAGGTCTGGGAACTGTCTTCAGAAAGATCTTCAAATAGACCGGCGGACCATATTCTCTATAATACATGCGAGACAGCGGACACAGAAATGTGTCCGCTGTCCTTCATTATTACGATTGTTCCGTTATTCGAGTTCCAGAGTTCCTGTGTAGAGCTGATAGTATCTGCCCTTGAGGGCGACCAGTTCGTCGTGGGAACCGCGCTCGATGATCTTGCCGTGCTCGATGACCATGATGGCGTTGGAGCTGCGGACGGTGGAGAGACGGTGAGCGATGGTAAACACCGTGCGTCCCTTCATGATCTCGTCCATTCCGGCTTCGATCAGGTGCTCTGTGCGGGTATCGATGGAGCTTGTGGCCTCGTCCAGGACCAGTACAGGAGGCGATGCGACCGCCGCGCGTGAGATGTTGAGCAGCTGTCTCTGTCCCTGTGACAGGTTCGCGCCGTTGGCTTCCAGTACTGTCTGGTAGCCCTGGGGCAGCCTCGTGATGAAGCTGTCGGCGTTGGCGAGCTTTGCTGCAGCGATGCACTCCTCGTCTGTGGCATCCAGACGGCCGTAACGGATGTTCTCCATAACGGTACCGCTGAACAGGTTGGTATCCTGCAGAACCATTCCGATGGAGGAACGCAGGGAATCCTTCTTGATGCGCTTGATGTCGAATCCGTCGTAGGTGATGGAACCGCCCTGGATATCATAGAACCTGTTGATCAGGTTTGTGATGGTGGTCTTTCCTGCGCCGGTGGAACCGACGAAAGCGATCTTCTGACCGGGCTTGGCATAGAAGCTTATGCCGTCAAGAACGACTTTGCCCTCCACATAGGAGAACGTGACGTTGTCGAATCTCACGTCGCCCATGACTCTGCTCAGAGCGTTTCCGTTCTGAGGATCCTTCCAGGCCCAGACGCCGGTGCGGTGATCGACCTCTCTGAGAGTGCCGTCTTCCGCGATCTCGGCGTTGACCATCATCACGTCGCCTTCGTCAGGCTCTGCGGGGCTGTCGATGAGGGTGAAGACTCTCTCGGCGCCTGCGAGGGACATCATGACGTAGTTGAACTGCTGCGACATGCGGCTGACAGGTCCGGAGATCTGTCTGGCATAGAGCAGGAAGCTGGCGATGGTTCCGACGTCCTGTGTGCCGTTGATGCAGAACAGAGCTCCGACGACGGCAGTGATGACGTAAGCCACGTATGAAAGGTTCATGTTGATAGGCATCATGAGTCCGCCGAGGAAGCCTGTCCTGATGTCTATGTTGTAAAGATCGTCGACAATCCCGGTGAATTCCTCCGTGACGGCGGCTTCGTGCTGATATGCCTTGACGACCTTCTGGCCGGTGAAAGTCTCCTCGATGAAGCCGTGGAGCTGTGACACCAGGAACTGCATCTGGGAGAAGTACTTTCTGCTCAGCTTGGTGAGGCTGATCGAAACGAAGATGACCAGCACCAGAATGCCGATGTTGATTATGCTCAGTCTCCAGTCGAGCTTAAGCATGACTACGATGATGCCGACGATGGAGATGAGGGTGTTGATCACCATGGGGAGCGTCTGGTTGATGAGCATGCGCATCGTGTCGACGTCGCTGGTGATGTAAGTCATGATCTCGCCGTGGGTCTTGCCGTCAAAGTAACTGATCGGCATGTCCTGCAGGTGATCGAATATCGTCTCCCTGAGGGAAGCGAGCACGCCGGTGGTCATATGGCTCATGACCCTTCTGGTCAGATAGGTCGAGATGACGCCGGCAGCGTAGATGCTGGCCATGAACCCGAGCATCGCGGCGAATTTCGAAAGATCAACGTTATTCTGTCCGATGAACGGAACTACATAATCGTTGATGATCGGCTTGAAGAAATAGCTGGAAGCAACGTTGGTGAGGGCGCTGACGCAGACGGTCACGACCATCGTGATCATGTGCCCGGGATATTCCTTGAGATAGGACCAAAGCTCGCTGACTGTTCTCTTGAGGTCGGAGGGACG
>JAFYZY010000090.1 GCA_017548485.1 Oscillospiraceae bacterium
ATGGCGCTGAGTTCAGTGTCAGAAAGGAGCGTGAACGGCAGACCGTACTTCTCTTCGAACTTCTTGTGCGATGCAACGGAGTCCTTGCTCACTCCGATGACAACGGCGCCTTTCTCTTCGAACTGCGGATACAGCTCGCCGAACGCGCAAGCCTGCTTGGTGCATCCTGAGGTCATATCCTTCGGATAGAAATAAAGAATGACCTTCTTTCCTCTGTAATCCGACAGGCTCCTCATCTCCCCGTTCTGATCCGGAAGCGTGAAATCCGGAGCTTTTATTCCTGTTTCAAGCATTTGTATTTCTCCTAAATGTTTTTTTAACGAAATTAATGCTCAGATTATCAGCATCGCGTCTCCGAAGCTGAAGAATCTGTACCTCTCCTCTACGGCTTTTCTGTACGCGTTCATGGTGTTCTCATATCCCGCAAACGCGCTGACGAGCATGATCAGCGTGCTCTCCGGGAGATGAAAATTCGTGATGAGTCCGTCCATTACATTGAATCTGTACCCAGGATAGATGAAGATATCGGTGTCCTCATGGCATGCGCAGATCTCTCCGTGTTTGGCAAAAACAGCCTCGACAGTCCTGCAGGAGGTGGTACCTGTGCAGATGACCCTTCTCCCCTCTTCCTTGGCCCTACGGATAATCTCTGCGTTGGTCTCGTCTATCGAGTAACTTTCGGAGTGCATGATGTGGTCGGTGATAACATCTTCCTTGACCGGTCTGAAAGTGCCGAGCCCGACATGCAGCGTGACATCCGCTATCTGAACGCCCATCTGTCTGATTTTGTCCAGCAGTTCATTGGTGAAATGCAGTCCGGCTGTAGGCGCTGCCGCCGATCCCAGAGGCTCGGCATAGACCGTCTGATACTCATCGTTGTCTTCGAGCTCTTTGGTTATGTAGGGAGGAGTCGGCATCTTCCCGATCTCGTCCAGCACAGCGAAGAAGGTCTCGTTTCTGTCGTAATCGAAGAACACCTTCCTCTTTCCGTCGGTGAGCTCCTCGCCTATGGTGGCTTTCAGTCTTCCGTGAAAATCAATGACAGTCCCCTTGTGAAGTCTCTTCCCCGGTCTAACAAGACATTCCCATGCATCCTGTTCGGTCTGTTTCAGCAGAAGGATCTCGACATGCGCTCCGGTGTCCTTCTGACCGAGCAGACGGGCCGGTATCACCTTGCTGTTGTTTCGCACAAGGACGTCTCCCTCTCTCAGAAAAGAAGGGAGATCATAGAAATGACGGTCCTGCGTCGCGCCTGTAAGGCGGTCCAGCACCATCATCCTGGAATGGTCTCTCGGAACTGCGTGAGTCTGCGCTATCAGTTCCTGCGGAAGGTCATAATAGAATTCGCTCTTGAGCATATCTCTGCGCAGCACAGGCCGCTCCGTCCTTTCAGAAACAGATCATGTAAACTTAATATAGTATAAACCGATTTTTGATTCCTGCAAAACCGTCAAAGAGCACATAATAGTACAGTCTCGATACAGCAAATTATACGTCCGCGAAACGCTCCGCGCACCGCCGTTGTATTGAAAGAAAACGCTTTATTGTGATAGAATGAATCGATTTCGGATTTTTATGAATAGGGAGTTATGTAAATGGCTACTTTTTTCAGTGACATCTTCGGCAATCTTCTGAACATTGACCTGAAGATGGTTATCATGTGGCTGATTGGCGGCACTCTCGTCTACCTTGCTATCGCAAAAGAGATGGAACCGTCCCTTCTTCTGCCTCTCGGATTCGGAGCGATCCTCGTGAACCTTCCCCAGTCCGGCGTAATCGACCAGCTCGTCGGCGGTGAAGTTGAGGAAGGCGCTTTCGATGTCCTCTTCAGGGCCGGTATCGCCAACGAGCTGTTCCCCCTGATCCTCTTCATCGGAATAGGAGCGATGATAGACTTCGGTCCTCTGCTCACCAACCCCAAGCTCATGCTCTTCGGAGCAGCGGCACAGTTCGGCATCTTCTTCACCCTCAGCATGTCCATGCTGTTCGGGTTCGAGCTCAAGGATGCCGCATCAATCGGCATCATCGGCGCAGCTGACGGTCCCTCCTCGATCTTCGTGTCGCAGTACCTCGGATCGAACTATACCGGAGCCATCATGGTCGCCGCTTATTCCTACATGGCGCTCGTTCCGATCATACAGCCTCCCGTGATCAAACTCATCACCACAAGAGAAGAGAGACTCATCAGGATGAACTATGAGCCTCACTCCGTCTCCCAGAAGACGAAGATCCTCTTCCCGATCGTGATCACCGTTGTCGTCGGCCTCGTCGCGCCGAAGTCCCTCTCCCTCATCGGATTCCTGATGTTCGGAAACCTCCTCAGGGAGTGCGGAGTCCTGAACTCCATCTCGGCTTCCGCCCAGAATGAGCTCGCCAACCTCGTGACTATCTTCCTCGGCATCTCCATCTCCACAAGGATGCGCGCCGAAGACTTCCTCAAGCCCCAGACACTGCTCATCATGTTCCTGGGTCTGATCGCATTCGTGTTCGACACCGTCGGCGGAGTAATGTTCGCCAAGATCATAAACCTGTTCCTTCCCAAGGACAAGAAGCTCAACCCCATGATCGGCGCCACCGGAATCTCGGCGTTCCCGATGTCAGCGCGCGTAGTTCACAAGATGGGCCTGGAAGAGGATCCCCAGAACTTCCTGCTCATGCAGACCATCGGCGTCAATGTTTCCGGACAGATCGCTTCCGTCATTGCGGCAGGCGTGCTTCTCAATCTTGTTTCGTGAGGTGTATGTAAGATGACTATCAATGTTAAAGATTTCGTAGAGATAAGCCTCCCCATCCTTGCAAAAGGCATGCTCGGGATATTCTTCGTGATCGGCATCATCCTTCTGTGCACCTTCCTGCTCAACGCAGTTTTCAAGGACTGAGACAGAAGGTCCGACAAACCTGATACTACAAGAACAGGAGACTTAACGGTCCCCTGTTCTTTTTTGCGCAGAACAGCGCCTGTTCATTTTCCGAACAGGCGCTGTCTTTGTGTTAATGTTTTTGCGTAGATCATCAGATCCTACACGTGATCCGGGTCAGTCAGTATCTGAAACTGTCTGGAGATCATCTTTCCCATCATTCTCCCCGTCGGCCTCTTCTTTATAGAAGTGAATGATATCCGCTTTCTGCAGCTGTACCAGGATCACCGCCGCCACCGGGAACGCAAGCATCGTTATAAGTCCGTTGACTCTAAGTCCGACGAACATAAGGATCAGCGTGAGCAGCGGGTGGATGCCGACCTGCTCGCCGACGATCTTGGGTTCGATGATATTCCTTACCACAGTCATAATGATATAACCGGCGGTCAGAATTATTGCCTGAACGTAATTGCCGGACACGATGTCTATCAGGATCCAGGGGATCAGGATAGTAGATATCCCGACGATGGGCATGAAATCGAACAGCGCAATAAGGAAAGCGACCGTCACCGGCCTCGGCACCGATGCCGCGAGCATCAGGACCGTCATCTCACCCATCGTTATCAGCATGATCAGTGAGTATGAGGCCAGATACTTGACCACTGTGCTGATGAAGTTGGTCTTTATGTGTTCAATGAAGAACATCTGTTTTTCGCTGAACTGTCTCTTGATGAAAAGCAGCACTCTGTCGTAGTCGAATGCGATGAAATAGACTGATATGACCGTCATCAGGAGAGTCATCAGGAACGACGGGAACGATGAAAGCACGTTGGTGAGCCACTGCACTATCTTTACAGAGGAGTTCGTCACCAGTGAGCCCAGAGATGTCAGTATGGCAGTCGCCGTGCTCTCCAGGATCGATCCCACCGTGGGACCGAGGATATCGATGAAGTCGGTATTCTCGTACCACTGCAGCGCCCTCTGTATATAGGGCTCCACTGATCCGGTGTATACGCCGGGCACGGCCATGATCACATCCTTGAGGCTGGTGACCAGCTTGATGCCGAACAGCACCACAAGAAGCAGCAGGATCACGACAGCCAGCGTCAGTACGATCAGCGCACTTCCCTTCCTGCTCAGCTTCGTCTTCTCGGAGAGCAGTATGATGGGTTTCTTGAACAAATAGTTGATGATGAACGCCAGCACGAACGGAAGCACATACTTCATCCCGTACTTGAAAAACAGTATGACTATGGCGCAGATGATGCCATAGTATGCCACGTTCACCAGAAAACTGACCTTCTTTTCCAATTCTGATCTCTCCTTATGTGTTCTGCGCTATCTGAAGCATCTCCGATGCGTTTCTGAGCGCCGTATCCGTGATATTCTCACCGGATATGATCCTTGCGATCTCCCGGACCCTCTCGTCATCATTCAGTGTACGCACTGACGTGTAGGTCCTTCCGCCCGACACGCTCTTCTCAATGAGCATCTGTGAGTGGGCATACGCGGCGATCTGCGCCGAATGCGTGACACAGATGATCTGGTGATCCCTGGATGTCTGCCTGAGCTTCGAGCCGATCCTCTGGGCGCCGGTCCCGCTGACTCCCGTATCGATCTCATCAAAGATGAGCGTCGGGATCGCATCCCTGTCCGCCATCACGCTCTTTATAGCCAGCATGATGCGTGCGAGCTCGCCTCCGGAAGCGATCCTGGACAGCGGTCTTGGTTCTTCCCCTGCGTTCGCGGAGATGTAGAACTCAATCAGATCTATTCCGGTGACAGTCAGTTCCCTGGCCTGCTGCCAGTTGACCAGGAACTGCACATTGGGCATATTGAGGAACTCCAGTTCGCTCTTTATCTGGGCTTCGAACCGCAGGAACGCGGCCTTTCTCTCCGCTGAGAGATCTCTGGCGGCCTTTATGGTCTGCGCTTTGAGCTCGTCGAACCTGACTCTCAGCTGCTCCAGTCTCTCGTCGGAGGTCTCGATGCTCTCGAGCTCCTCCTGCGCGCTGACCAGATAATCCAGTATCTCCGGTATGGTATTGCCGTATTTCCTCTTCAGCCGGAATATCAGATCAAGTCTCTCTTCTATGCTGTTGAGCTCGTTCACGTCGAAATCGAACTGGCTGAGCTGATCTCCTATTTCTGAGGATATCTCGGTGAGTTCGTAATACACTCCGGCCAGCTTGCTGCTGCAGCTGTCCATATCCTCAGACAGTCCCTGTATGTGCTCCAGTGCTGATACTGCGGAGTAGAGTCTGGATATGGCTCCTTCCGAATTGTCCGAGTCAGATCCGTTGAGCACCGAATATGCTTCGTTGAGGGCATCCAGATACTTCTCGGAATTCTTTATCAGATTCCTTCTTCTCTGAAGCTCATCTTCTTCCGACTCATCCAGTTCCGCCCTGGATATCTCATCTATCTGGTATCTGAGCAGATCCATCCGGGTCTCTTTACCGGCATCGTCGACGGACAGTCTGTCTATCTCCTTCTTGACGCTCATCAGCTCCCGGAACAGTTCCGTATACGCGTCCAGCAGTTCTTCGTCCTCGGCATACCTGTCAAGGACGTGGATGTGCATATCCTGCCGCAGAAGTTCCTGGTTATCCATCTGTCCGTGGATGTTCACCAGGTCCTGACACAGTTCCCTTACAGTGGACGCTGTCGCGGGGCGTCCGTTGATCCTGCAGCTGCTCTTGCCGTCAGCTGTTATCTCACGCTGCAGCACCAGATCCCCGTCGCACTCGTAGCCCTGCTCCGCCATCATCGCCGCGGTGGATCCAGGGATATCATCGAATGAAGCGTATATCACCGACTTGGGCGTCCCGGACCTGACGATGTCCTTCGTCGTCCTGTTGCCCAGGATGGCGTTGATGGAGTCGATGAGGATCGACTTGCCGGCGCCGGCCTCGCCTGTCAGGACATTCAGTCCTTCATAGAAGCGGACGTTCGCCTTCTCGATGACCGCGACATTCTCAATGTCTAATTCCCGCAACATCTCAAGTACTATCCCTCAATTATCCCGATGATCATCTCCAGCGTCTTTGCTGCCGCATCCACATCGCGGCAGGCCACGAATATGGTGTTGTCCCCGGCGATCGTCCCGACGACCTCACTGCCCACGATGTTGTCCAGCGACTCACAGGCGGCATTTCCCATGCCCGTATGACATTTGATCACGACAAGGTTCTGCGCAGTGTCCGCTGACACTATCGATTCCCGCAGTATCGTCTTGTATCTTCTGACGCTCGCCTGTGTGGGACCGCTCTCGGGGAACGAGTAATGTGATCTTCCGGATGCGTCCACTGTCTTGATAAGTCCCAGCTCATTGATATCTCTGGATGCGGTGGCCTGGGTCACGTCGAATCCCGCTTCCCGCAGCAGGGATATCATCTCCTCCTGGGTGGATACGTTCTTCTCTGTGACTATCTTCTTTATGGCAGACAGCCTTTCCTTCTTTCCCATCTCGATCAGCCTCCTGTTGTACCTGATAGCAGTTCATATACGTCTCTCTTCTCGGAGAGAAGCAGTTTCAGTTTTCTGTCATATCTCGTGACCGTAGCCGACTCCAGTCTGCCTAGGGTCCCCACGTCCTGGCCGTCAGCTATCACGGCGACTTCTTCGTCCCTGTCCGACATAGTCACCCTTATGCCGGTATCCAGCGGCACCACCATGCTGTGCTGAGCCGCGATGTGCGCGCTGACCGGCGTGATGACTGCAGCCGCGAGGTTTGGCAGTATGACCGGACCTCCCGCCGAAAGGGTGTATGCGGTGGATCCGGTAGCTGTGGATACGATCAGGCCGTCGCACCTGTATGTGGCAAGTTTCCTGTCATCGATGAACAGGTTGATCTCCACCGTCTTGCTGATGTCCCTCTTGAAAAACACAAAGTCGTTCAGAGCCGTCTGGTCGCAGGTCCTGCCGTTTACGCAGGCGCAGAGCAGGTCTCTTTCGGAGAGGTACAGTCTGCTGTAGAAATCCTTGTCGAGCGTATCTATATCTCTCTCGTCGAATGCCGCCAGGAATCCGATCCTTCCCGTATTGATGCCGCAGATCGGGATGTCAAGTTCCACCGCGGCGGAAGAGGCGTCAAGCAGCGTTCCGTCACCGCCGACAGCGAACATCGCGTCGTACTCTCCGTCATACGGGTCTCTTCCGGTCTCGAACCCGAAACTGTTCAGTTTTTGCTCAAATCTGTCTGCGGCATTCCCGAACCTCTCCACGGGGCCGCTAACGATGCAGAATCTCATCGCTTCACTCCTCAGCCAGTTTCTGATGTGCTTCCTTTGCCAGTTCCTCTATGTCATATTCCTCCGACTCTGCCCCCGCACGGACATAAGCCAGGAATTCTATATTGCCCTTCGGCCCCTTGATCGGTGAGTAGGTCAGGCCAATGATGCCGAATCCGTTCTCCTCAAGGAATCCCGTTATGTTCTCCAGTACCTCGGTGTGCACTCCGATGTCTCTGACGACGCCGTTCTTGCCCACCTTTCCCCTTCCTGCCTCGAACTGAGGTTTGATGAGGATCACCGCCTCAGCGGATCCGCTGAGCAGCGGGATCAGAGCCGGGATGATAAGTTTCACCGATATGAACGACACGTCCATGGAAAAGAAATCCAGCCGGTCGGGGATCTGTTCAGCAGTCAGATACCTTGCGTTGGTCCTCTCCAGGACCGTCACCCGGGGATCCTGCCTGAGTTTCCAGGCCAGCTGACCGTATCCCACATCGACTGCATATACTCTGGAGGCTCCGCACTGAAGCATGCAGTCGGTGAAACCTCCGGTGGACGCTCCTATGTCTGCACAGACCCTGTCCGTCAGAGAGAGCCCGTATTCTTCCATGGCTTTCTCCAGCTTGAGGCCTCCCCTGCTGACATACTTCATCTCACCGGTCACCCTGATATCGGCGGTCTCTTCATATTCCTCTCCGGCTTTGAGGACCTTCTGTTCGCCCACGTAGACGTTTCCGCTCATTATCAGCGCCTTTGCCTTTTCACGGCTCGGCGCAAGCTGTCTTTCAGCAAGAAGCTGGTCAATCCTCTTTTTCAATCAGCATCTCCTTTGCCGAAACAAACAGTGATTCCGCATCCAGTCCGAACTGAGCGAGCTGCTCCTCCGTTCCGGCCTGCTTTACCAGGTTCGTATCCACGGCCTTAATGACGGTCTTTCCCGCATGTCCTCTTTCAGCCAGAGCGGTTATCATCTGTTCGCTGATGCCTCCGGTCTTTATGCCTTCCTCCGCGAAGAGGATCTTTCCGTACGGCATCGCCGCCTCGACCGCTCCGGAGGGCAGCGGAGCTATGACATTGAGCTTCAGCACGGCGGCTCCTATGCCCTGGGCTTTGAGCAGTTTCTGTGCCTTGAGGGCGTTCGCGAACTCTCTGCCGTAGGTGACGAAGAGCAGATCCCCGTCTCCCTCCCTTATCAGGTCGTAGTCCATTCCGGTGCATTTATATGAGGACAGCGTCTGATCCTCCTTGCCTCTCGGGTACCTAATAGCCCTGGCGCCTTTCTCGCTCATCAGCCTGGTCAGCCACCAGATGAGCTCCCTGTAGTTGCAGGGAGAGACCACTTTGAACGCTCCTATCGAAGACAGCAGCGCCGCATCGTAGAGCCCCTGATGAGTCTCGCCGTCGTCGCCGACGAGCCCCGCCCTGTCGACAGCGAGAAGCAGGTCGATGTTGTCCAGAGATATATCGTGTATCAGCTGGTCCGCCGTCCTCTGCAGGAACGTGGAATAAACGGCAAAAACGGGCTTCTGACCGCCTTTTGACAGTCCGGCGGACATTATCACCGCATGCTGTTCGGCGATCCCCACGTCGAAAAATCTGTCCGGGTGCAGGTGAGCGAAATACTGAAGTCCGGTGGCGTACTTCATCGCCGCCGTCACAGCGCATATCCTGTCGTCCCTCTGTGACAGTTCAGCGAGGGTCCTGCCGAAAGTGTTGGAGAAACTGTCGGCGAGAGATATGTCGGGATTTCCCCTGTCCACGTCGAATTTGCTGACGCCGTGGTATGCCGCGGGATTCTCCTCAGCCAGAGGATAGCCCTTTCCCTTTTTCGTTATGACATGAACGAACGTAGGTCCGTTTCCTGCGGAATTCTTCAGGTTGCGGAAGAACAGTTCAAGTTCAGGCAGGTCATGCCCGTCAATGGGCCCGACATAGTTGAATCCGAGCTCCTCGAACAGAGTTCCTCCGAAAAGTGATCTCCTGAAAGCTGTCTTTGAATTGCTTATGAAATTGGATACATGCTGCCCTAACACCGGCACATGCTCGATAGTATCCCTGACGCTCTTCTTGACCTTGATATAACCGCTGCTGGTCCTGAGCCTCATGAGGTAGTTGGAGACCGATCCCACGCTCTTCGAGATGGACATGGAGTTGTCATTGAGCACCACGATCAGGTCGTCCATGGCGGGATCCAGATTGTTCATCGCCTCAAAGGTGAGGCCTCCCGTGAAGGACCCGTCACCGATCACTGCTATGGTCTTGCTGTGATCTCCGGAAAGCATCTTGGCATGCGCGAGGCCTATTGCCTGGGAGATCGACGTGCTCGCATGCCCCTCCACGAAGCTGTCATACTCGCTCTCAGACGGTTTCGGGAATCCGGATATACCGTCCTTCTGGCGCAGCGTGCCGAATCTCTCTCTTCTTCCGGTCAGCAGCTTATGAACATAGCACTGATGTCCCACGTCGAATATGAACGTATCCCTGGGGCAGTCGAAGACTGTGTGCAGGGCGACGGTGAGCTCGACGATGCCGAGATTCGAGGCCAGGTGTCCTCCCGTCCTCGATACGGTGTCTATCATGACGTCCCTGATCTCGGAACACAGTTCCTCTCTCTGAGACAGCGACAGCTTTCTCAGGTCCCCGGGGCTGTTTATGTTTTTCAGATAATCGCTCATATACCTATCTGCTCCTGTGTAACAGGTCATTTGCATACCATTCGAGGAACCCGCTGTTATCTATGCCGTCCAGCGCTTTCAGGGACTCGGACGTTATCTCCTCCGCCCTCCTCATGGCTCCCTCCGCCCCATATACGGAGCAGTAGGTCCGCTTGCTGTTCGCCTCGTCGCTTCCGGTCTTCTTTCCGAGCTCCTCGAGGCTTGAAGTGACGTCAAGGACGTCGTCCACTATCTGGAACACCAGTCCCGTTCCCCTGCCGTACTTCTCCAGTGCATCGTATGTCTTCCCGCTGCTGATACCGGAGCATACCGCCCCCATCAGCAGCGATACAGTGATCATTTTCCCCGTCTTGTTCTCGTTTATCCTGTCCAGCTGAGCTGAGATCTCGGCATCCTCATCCACGCCTCTGAGATCGAGCTCCTGTCCGAGGATCATTCCCTCGAATCCCGCTGCGGAAGACAGAAGTTCCGTGCATTTTCTTGATACCTCTGCGTCTCTGATCTTCGAGAGAGTCCGGAACGACAGAGTAAGCAGAGCATCTCCGGCCAGCATGGCCGTAGCCTCGCCGTACTTCCTGTGACAGGAGAGCTGTCCTCTCCTGTAGTCATCATTGTCCATGCAGGGCAGATCGTCGTGTATCAGCGAATAACAGTGGAGCATCTCGATGGCGTCGGCGGCGAGGACTGCAGACTGCATATCTCCGCCGAGCATATCGCACACGGCCAGTGTGAGACAGGCTCTGGTCCTTTTTCCGCCCGAGAGAAGACTGTACCGCATGGCTTCGCTGACAATGCCGTTGTCCAGGGCAGTCTCCTCCCTGAGGGAAGCATTGACCAGCTCAGCGTATCCTGCGAGCGCACTGCTGAATTCCAATCAGTCTTCCTCCTCTTCCACGGCGCTGAAGTCTCTGGATATCCTGGCGATCTTCAGTTCCGCCTCATCCAGCATCTTCCTGCACGCGGCGGCAAGCTCTGCCGCTTCTTTATACAGTTCGACGGATTCCTCCAGCGACACCACCCCGGAGGAGAGTATCCCGGTGATCTCGTTTATTCTGCTGAGTCCGTCTTCAAAGACCTGTTTTTTGCTCATTTCCCCATGACCTCGTCCACCGTGCAGTCCAGCGTCCCGTCCGAGAGTGTGACTCTCAGGCCGTCACCGGCAGAGACCTGACGCACGCTTCTGATATTTTTGCCCTGCGACGTGACATATGCGTATCCTCTCGTCAGTATCCTCAGCGGAGACAGCGAATCCAGTTCCGCTTCCGCCCTGCCGAGAGCATCTCTCTTTCTCTGTGCCAGGACCGATGCCGCGCTGTCTGCCTGCAGCATAGCGTCCTTTATTCCCTTCCTGTGCGATTCCAGCCTTTCCGACAGCATCGCTCTTATCTGCGATACAGCTGCTGACGCCTCAGTCACTTTCTGTCCCAGATCCGGTACAGCCAGTTCCGCTGCGGCGGACGGAGTAGGCGCTCTGAGATCCGCGGCGAAATCCAGCAACGTGAAATCGGTCTCGTGTCCCACTGCGGATATGAACGGTACAGGGAGAGCGCAGGCCGCCCTCACCAGTCCCTCGTCATTGAATATCCACAGGTCGTCGGCGCTTCCGCCGCCTCTGGCAAATATCACCAGCTCTGACCCTCTGGTATCCCTGCAGATCGCTTTGACCGCGTCAATGATGGCATCTACCGCGAACACGCCCTGAACATACACAGGGTACAGAAGGATCTCAGTCAGCGGATCCCTTCTGCCGCACACGTTCTGGATGTCGCGGATCACCGCTCCGGTGGCAGAGGTTATTACGGATATCTTCGCGGGGAACTCCGGAAGCTTCCTTTTGCGGGACTGTTCGAACAGTCCGTCCGCAGCGAGCCTGGCTTTGGCCTGCTCCAGTTCCGTCTGACGCTTTCCCACCCCGACTTCCATGATGTCGAAGGCATTGAGCTGGTAATCACCGCCCTTTTCATAGAGCGTGACCCGGCATGCGATCATGACCTTCATGCCGTCCTTTGGGCGGAACCTCAGTCTCTCGGCGTAGGAGCGGAACATAACCGCTCTGACGGAGGCGTTCCCGTCCGTCACCTTAAAATAAATATGTCCGGACTGAAGGTGGACGTGCACGTCGGAAAGCTCCCCCTCAACCCAGACCTGGGACAGTATTTCATCGTTTTCCAGGAGCGCCTTCACATATCTGTTCAGTGCCGAAACAGTGATCGTCTCTCTGTTAGCCATCTTCTGTCCTGCCGGCATCCGGCAGCGATTTCTCGAAGCTGCTCAGCGCTCCGTTTATGAATACGTAGTCATTGCTGTCTCCGAATCTCTTGGCCAGCTGGACAGCTTCGCTTATGACTACAGCCACGGGGATGTCCTTCATGTACAGCAGCTGCGCCGCGCTGAGGCGGAGGATCGCGAGAGAAGTCTTGGGGATTCTGTCGAGCGTCCATCCCTGAAGGTGCTGAGCTATCTTCGAATCTATCTCTTCTATGTTGTTTTTTGTGACTTCCACAAGATCGCGGCAGAAATCGTCCACTTCCAGAACGCCGTCCTCATCCATCTCCAGATCGCTCTCAGGGATGGTGTCATCATTTGCGTACAGTGAGAACAGAAGCATGAAAGCGTTCGTTCTTGATTCTTTTCTAGTCATCAAAACCTCGGATAATACATTTCTTCCGCCGTATCGTGAGATGCGGCTTTTTCCCTTAGATACAAGGCATCTGCACTGAAACAGCCTTGTTCCGAAGATCAGAAAATATGCAGTTTCAGAACATTTTATTCATTCTAGCACATTTATCCGATCTGATTAATCATATTTTTTGTTAACAAAAAACTCAGCTTAGCCTTTCAATAAACTCTTCCTCTGTGAGGACCTCTATGCCCAGCTGTCTTGCCTTGTCAAGCTTGCTTCCGGCATTCTCTCCCGCCACCACGAAGCTGGTCTTCTTTGACACCGAGGACGATGCACGTCCGCCGTTGTCCTCTATGAGCTGTTCTATCTCCGCTCTGGTGAACCTTACAAGTGAACCGGTGACCACGACTGTCATTCCCGCCAGTAAATCTCCGCTCCTTGTGCTTGTGTAGGTCAGATTGACTCCGGCCCGCCTGAGTTTTCCGATCAGATCCTCTGTCCCCTTGCTGCGGAAGAAATCATACACGCTCTGCGCTATCCTGTCTCCTATTCCGGGTATCTCCGCTATCTCTTCAGGCGAAGCCGCGGCGATACCGTCGATATCCCCGAACCTCTCACAGATCAGCGCTGCAGCCTTACCGCCGCAGTTCCTGATTCCGAACGCGGTCAGCAGCCTGTCCAGATTATTGCTCTTGCTCTGATCTATCGCGCTGAGAAGGTTGTCGCAGGACTTCTCCTTGAAGTTGTCCAGCCGCAGCACATCCTCCCTGTTCAGAGAATACAGATCGGCAGCATTCTTTATCAGTCCCGCATCCACCAGCTGATTCACTATGGAAGGACCCAGCCCGTTGATGTCCATCGCGTCCTTGGAGGCGAAGTAGATTATGTTCCTCACTGTCTGACCGGGACATTCGGGATTAATGCACCTCACAGCAGCCTCATCCTCAGATCTCACGACCGTCTCTCCGCAGGAGGGGCATCTGTCCGGAAGAGTGAAAACCGTGCTCCCGGGAACATGGTCGTATGCTTTGATGACCTCGGGTATGATCTCTCCGGCCTTTCTTACTTCGATGGTATCCCCGATGCGTATATCCAGGGAATCCATGTAATCCTGATTGTGCAGACTGGCTCTCGATACCGTGGTCCCGCCCAGCTGAACAGGCTCGAATACCGCGGTGGGAGTCAGGACTCCGGTCCTTCCCACAGTCACTTCGACGTCCAGCAGTCTGGTCGCCTTTATCTCGGCCGGATACTTGTATGCTATCGCCCATCTGGGCACTTTTACCGTTGAACCGAGCTGTCTGCGCTGTGTAAAGCTGTCGAGCTTTACAACGGCTCCGTCAGTATCGTACTCCAGTTCTCCGCGTATTTTTCCTATCCTCTCTATCTCGTCCAGGACCTCATCCGCGGAAGTGCACCTCGCGTATGACGGGATAACGTTGAACCCTATGCTTTTGAGCCAGTCCAGACTCTCTATGTGGCCTGTCATCTCCTCCGAGGTGCTCTGCACGTTGAAGATGAATATATCCAGATTCCTTTTTCTCGTTACTTCGGCATCCTTCTGCCTCAGAGATCCGGCAGCAGCGTTCCTGGGATTCTTGAACGGCGTCACGCCGTCCGCCTCCTGGGACGCCACCAGATCGGCAAAGCTCTTCCTGGGCATGAAAACCTCGCCCCGGACTTCCAGCCTTGCGATGCCGGAAGGTATGGTCCTGGGAATGGTGGTTATGGTGGCGAGGTTCTCGGTCACGTCTTCCCCTACCGTCCCGTCGCCTCTCGTGGAGCCGCGCACGAACACTCCGTTCTCATACTCCAGCGACACAGAGAGCCCGTCTATCTTCGGTTCGACCGAGAATACGGGATCGCCGACGCTGTCCTTCATCTTTTCGATGAAAGAGACCACCTCATCATGTGAGAACACGTCGGAAAGGCTCTCCATACGCACTTCATGTCTGACGCTGGAGAACTTGGAGCTCGCTCTTCCGCCTATCTGCGATGTGACCGATGCCCCCGATGCGAGATCCGGGTACTGCGCCTCCAACTCCTCCAGTTCCCGGTTGAGGGCATCGTACTCCTCGTCCTCTATGACAGGGCTGTCAAGTTCATAGTAGAGTCTGGCGTTCTCCGCCAGAAAAGCCCTGAGGTATTCTATTCTTTCTGCAGCCTGTTTTCTGTCCATCCTCAAATAAACAAGCAGGATACATACCGTATGTCACGATCTATATCCTGCTCCCCTTTCAGCTAAAAAGAATGTCTTAAAGCGAGATCATCTTCGTCATCTCGAACTTGCTCAGATCGAGGGTCTTCTCCATGGCGAGCGCCTTTTCCATATCGAGGTCAGTGACCTCGCCGTTGCGGAACACCACGACCCTGCTGCCTTTTCCTTTTTCAAGGAGTTCTATCGCTCTGGCTCCCATCTCGGTCGCCATGATCCTGTCCCGTGCGGTGGGTATTCCGCCTCTCTGGACGTGTCCAAGGACGGTCACCCTTGTCTCTATGCCGGTCCTGGACTGTATGAAGTCGGCAACATCTGAGGAGCTTCCGCATCCCTCGGCCATCACGATGATGAAATGGTTCTTCCCGCTCCTCTGTGTGTAGAGGATCCTGTCCACCACGTCCCTGTCCAGGTCGTAATTCATCTCCGGGACCAGCGTCACCAGTGCGCCGCAGGCTATCCCAATGCTCTGGGCGAGGAATCCGACCTTATGTCCCATGACCTCCACGACGGAGCATCTGGTGTGGGACTGGATGGTGTCGCGGAGCTTGTCTATCATCTCTACGGCGGTGTTGAGCGCCGTGTCGTATCCTATGGTGTAATCGCTGCAGGCGAGGTCGTTGTCTATCGTGCCGGGCACTCCGATGCAGGATATTCCCGCTCTGCAGAGGTCCCTGGCTCCGCGGAACGTTCCGTCGCCGCCTATACAGACCAGCCCGGTGATCCCGTTCTTCCTGCAGTTTTCGGCAGCTTTCCTGACGCCTTCCTCGGAGTTGAACTCATGGCTGCGCGCGGTGTAGAGCACCGTGCCTCCCCTGTGCAGGATCTCGGATACGCTCCTTATGTTCATCTCGAATACGTCGTTGTCCAGAAGGCCCGCGTATCCTCTTCTGATGCCGATCACCCGCATGCCCTTGTAGATCGCGGTCCTGACTGCCGCCCTTACTGCGGCGTTCATCCCGGGAGCATCGCCCCCGCTGGTAAGGATCCCTATCGTCTTTATCTCGACTGACATCTCAAAAACCTCCGGCTTTTGCTATTTGTATACTACGTTCTCTTCTCCGAGCACTCTGCACAGCCTGTTCTTCAGTCCTTCGCTGTCGTCCGCGAACAAGGACTGCGGAACTATGACCTGCTGTTTCGTGTCGCTGTAATAGAAATGGACCGGTATCTGCCCCGAGAACAGCCTCAGCAGGGCCGTTACCCGCTCTATCCTTGCGTCGTCCTTTCCGGTGAATCTCAGGTATACGGTCTTCTTTTTCTCCCTTTCAGAGGGTGCGGGCTGCGATACCGGCGCGGCCTCCGGGCTCCTGCCGGTATACTCCTCGACGCTCCGGGCGTCGGACAGCAGGAACTTCGGTTCCTCTTCCTCCCTCATAGATATCCTTCCGGTGAGCACCAGGATATTGTTCTCCCTGATCACCGCAGAATACTGAGTAAGTACCTTCGGGAATACCAGCATCTCCATGGTGGCGCTCATGTCCTCTATGTTCACGAATGCCATGGTCTCGTTGTTTCTGGTGACCTTGGTCCTCACCGACTCTATCTCGCAGAGCATCGTCACGGTCTTGCCGTCCAGCTCTTCGCCTCTGGAAAGCACGGCCGCGACATTGGGAAGCCCGTTCTGTTCCACGAAGCGCGAATACGCCCTCAGCGGGTGGCTTGAGAAGTAGAGCCCCGTGGATTCCTTCTCCCCTTTGAGGATCTCATCCTGGGAGTACTCCCCCATGTCCTCCACCATCTCGTCGGTGTATTTGTCAGCAGCTCCGGTCTCGTCCAGATCCAGAAAACTGATCTGTCCTTCAATGCTGTCCTTCTTCTCCTTCTCCACCGCTTTGGACACGATCTCTATCGCGAGCATCATGCTCTTGCGCGATTTTCCGAGGCAGTCCATGGCGCCGGAGCGGATGAGGTTCTCCACCGCGCGTCTGTTGAGCTCGTTGGTCTCCAGGCGGTTATAGAAGCCCACGAAGGATGTGAACGGTCCGTTCTCCCGTTCCCTTACCATGGATTCTATAAGGCTCCTGCCCACGTTTTTCACTGCCAGGAGGCCGAATCTGATCTTTCCGTCCTCGACGGTGAATCCCGCGCGGCTGCGGTTGATATCGGGCGGCAGCAGCTCGATGCCGAGCGAATGGCATTCCGCGATATATTCTATGACCTTGTCGGTCCTGTCGATTATGCTGGTCATCAGCGCAGCCATGAATTCCACCGGGTAGTGGCATTTGAGGTACGCCGTCTGGTATGCCACGTCCGCGTACACAGCGGCGTGGGATTTGTTGAACGCATAGGAAGCGAAAGACGCCATATCGTCGAAGAGGCTCCGGGCCACTTCCTCGCTTATCCCGTTCTCGCGGCAGCCTTCCACGAATTCCCTGCCGCTCCTGTCCATCTCAGATTTCTTCTTCTTTGCCATCGCGCGGCGCACGATGTCGGCCTTTCCGAGGCTGAACCCCGCAAGCTCACGGCAGATCTGCATGACCTGCTCCTGATATATGATGACACCGTTGGTAACGTCCAGGATATCCCTGAGCTTTTCGGTCTTGTAACTGATGCTGTCCGGATGTTTCCTGTTCTCAAGGTATGTCGGGATCGAATCCATCGGTCCAGGGCGGTACAGCGAGATGACGGCTATTATGTCCTCAAGGTTCTGAGGCTTCATGTTTATAAGCAGCTGCCGCATGCCTCCGGACTCGAGCTGGAACACGCCGGAGGTGTTCCCCTGCGCCAGCATCTCATACACTTCCCTGTCGTCGAAGGAGATATCGCTCATCCTGAATGACGGATCGGTCTTCTGTATCTCGTCCTCGCAGTCCGCTATGACCGTGAGGGTGCGCAGGCCCAGGAAGTCCATCTTGAGCAGACCCAGTTCCTCCAGAGTGGTCATCGTGAACTGTGTCACGAAGTTCTCGTCGTTCTTGGCGAGAGGCACATAGTCGCTGACCTCGTCGCGGGTGATCACGACGCCTGCGGCGTGAGTGGAGGCGTGCCTGGGCATTCCCTCGATCTTCATGGAGAGATCCAGCAGTCTTTTAACCTGCGGATCCGAATCGTACAGCTGTCTGAGCTCGGGCTTACGCTCGAACGCTTTGTCTATGGTTATTCCCAGTTCCTGGGGTATCAGTTTCGCTACGGTATCCACCTGCCCGTACGGCATCCCGAGCACCCTGCCGACGTCGCGGACCGCAAGTCTTGCGGCCATCGTCCCGAAGGTGACGATCTGCGCCACATGGGTGGGCCCGTATTTCTCGGTGACATACTCGATGACCTTTGAGCGCTTCTCGTAGCAGAAGTCCACGTCAAAGTCAGGCATGCTGACCCTCTCCGGGTTCAGGAATCTCTCGAAGATCAGGTTGTATTTGATGGGATCCAGATCGGTGATGCCCATGCAGTACGCGGCGATGCTCGCTGCTCCGGATCCGCGGCCGGGGCCAACCGGTATATCGTTCTGTCTGGCGTAGTTGATGAAATCCCAGACTATCAGGTAGTAGTCGACGTATCCCATCTGGGTCACGACCGACTTCTCGTATTCCATCCTGTCGATAATGGACTGATCGGGATGATCGCCGTACCTTCTTCTGAGTCCCTCGTCGCAGAGCCTGTTGAAGAAATCCAGGTTGTCACTGCCGTCCGGAGTAGCGAAATACGGGAGCTTCGTCACGCCGAACTCGAAGTCGAAATCGCACATGTCGGCGATCTTTCTGGTGTTGGTCAGCGCTTCCGGGATGGCGCCGAACAGATCGAACATCTCCTCTGTAGATTTCACGTAGAAGTTGTCGGTCTTGAACTCCATGACGTCATCGTCGTCGATGGTATGGTTGGTCTGGATGCAGATAAGTATATGCTGCATCTCGCTGTCCGACCTGTCGATGTAGTGGCAGTCGTTGGTGGCGACCAGCGGGATATCCAGCTGCCTGGCAAGGCGGATCAGATCCGGCAGTATCCTTATCTGCTCCTCGATGCCGTGGTTCTGCAGTTCGATGTAGTAGTTGTCCTTCCCGAACAGATCCCTGTAATAGATCGCCGCTTCCTCGGCGCGGCGGAGATCTCCGTTGAGCAGAGCCTGAGGTATCTCCCCCGCAAGGCACGCGGACAGGCAGATCAGTCCCTCGTGGTACTTCTCAAGAAGTTCCCTGTCCACGCGGGGCTTGTTGTAGAATCCTTCCCTGTTGGCTATGCTGATCATCTTGATCAGATTCTTATAGCCGGTCTCGTTTTTGCACAGGAGGACCAGGTGATACGGTGTGCTGTCGATCCTGTACACCATGTCCCTTCTGGAACGCGGAGCGACATACACCTCGCTGCCGATGATCGGCTTTATTCCGTGATTCTTTGCTTCCTTATAAAAATCGACGCATCCGTACATCACCCCGTGGTCCGTGATGGCCACGGCGGTCTGCCCGTTGTCCTTTATCTTCTGCATGAGCCGGTCTATCCGGCACGCGCCGTCCAGAAGGCTGAACTCGGTGTGCAGATGCAGATGTACGAAATCGTCTCTTTCAATCATCATGTTCATTCAAGTATTCGCGGGCTGTCTCCCTGATCTTCCTGAGCCTGTGGCTCATCCCCGACTTCGTTATACCGTCATCGGTCCTGTCCGCCAGTTCCCCAAGTGAGAGATCCGGATTTGCTATCCTCAGATTCGCCGCCTTGAGCAGGTCGCTGCTCAGCAGCTTTCTTCCCCCTCTTCTGAAAAACTCTTCAAACAGTTCTATATCGTTGTACGCCGCCGAGACCGCTTTGGACATGTTGGCGTTCTCGCAGTTCACTCTTCTGGTGACCTGATTGC
>JAFYZY010000091.1 GCA_017548485.1 Oscillospiraceae bacterium
GTCAAGGATCTGTATGACGCTCTCGCAGACCTGTGGATCGACATCATCGATCACGTCCATGAATACTACGGCGATCTGGTCGACGGCATCACGCTGCACGACGACTGGGGCGCCCAGGATGGACCTTTCTTCAACGCGAAGGTCGTAAGGGAACTGATCGTGCCTTATATGAGAAAGGTCACAGATCACGCCCACGCTCTGGGTTATCCCACCAACCTGCACTCCTGCGGAAAGGTGGAGAAACTCGTGCCCTGCATGATAGAAGCGGGATTCGACGCCTGGGACGGAATGGCCATCAACGACTATCACATGCTGTATGAGCAGTACGGCGACAAGCTGATCATGAACGTCCCCGCGAACGGCTTCCCGGCTGACGCGGACAAGGAGACCCAGAGAGAGTGGACCGAGAAGTTCGTGGAAGAGTTCGCCAACAAGGACAAGCCGCAGGCACTGTCCTTCTACAACGATCCCGGCCCGGAATTCACATCCTGGGTATACGAGCTCACCAGAAAGAAATTCGACACAGAAGACTGATCAGGAATACAGAGCAAAGCGTCCCCGGAATCAAAACCGGGGACCTTTTCTTGAGTTATAATATTTCCGTAATTAATGACAGGAGGACAGAGTACATGCCATACTGCAGGATAGACGACGGCACCGAGATCTATTATCAGGAATACGGCAGCGGGGACAGGCATCTCATATGCAGCCAGATAGACCACGATTACACCGTCTTCTCATTCGAGAGGGAGATGTCGAGAAGAGGCTTTCACGTTTATCTGCTGACGGACAGAGGTTTCGGGAAATCGACGCATACGACCGAGAACTACGGCCTCGGCTGGTACGACAGGTTCGCGGACGATGTGATCGCCTTTGCGGACAAGATGGGGATCGATAAGTTCGTGTATTCCGGAGCTTCCCACGGATCGGGTGTGGGCTGGCATCTGTGCCTGAGGAATCCCGAGAGGCTAATATGCTTATTCGCGGACGTGGCAGGACCTCTCAGCCCGGAGGGCGTGCCTGTGGAAGGGATACTCAGCGGCAACGACGTGACCGCAGAGAAGGATCCCAACGCTCCTGAGTTCTGCTCTCTGCCCGACTTCTTCTATATACCCAATGACGATCCCGCGATAAATGAGAGGCGCAGGCTCTGCAAAGAGGCGGACGCAGCCCTGCGCGCCTCGGACAACTACGAAGAGATCTACGAGTCCCCGGAGACTATGAGGATCAACACGGGGCCCGCCCTGATCGGACTGCGAACCGAGGAGAAGCTCAGAGAAGCCCTTAAGACGATAAAGACGCCGGTGCTGATGCTGGGCGGTACGGAGGACGTGATCTCCACTCCGGAACTGATGATACGCACTGCTAAGTGCCTTCCGAACTGCAAGCTGGTCATACACTCGGGATTCGGTCATGTGCTGGATATCTTTGAAGAACTTGCGGATGACGCGGTCAGGTTCTACGAGAACGTGGTGAACACGGGACGCTATTACACGCCGGTGGACAATACCCCGATATATGGCATACTGTGATTCCAACGCAGTAAGCGAAAGAGTATACTATTGACAACAAAGTTGATGATAATCAAACAGAAAGGAAATAAAGAAATGTATTGCGGAAACTGCGGCGCTGAACTCACCGAGCAGACCAACTACTGCCCCTACTGCGGATCCCGCCTTCAGAACGCGACTCCTTCCATGTCGCTGTACAACAAGGCATCCTCCGCGGCAAGATCCACCAACGTATACAACCTGGTGCTGGTATCCACAGGCACCCTGGACAAGATCTCTGCAGGAGACCTTCTTGAGGACGTCTTCGGGTACACGGACGAGGAATCCTCGAATCTCATCAGCATGATGCCCGTGGTGGTGGGGGAGAACCTCACCTCACAGGAAGCCACTACCGTCGCTCAGATGTTCACCGAGTACGGCATGGAGGTGTCCATCACCGATAAGGAAGACAAATACGTCGACCTGACCGGAAACGCCAAGACGTCCGTCTTCGACAGCGCGGGAAAGCTGCTGTCCAGCGCGGCTGCCATAATCGGAGCGCTCACTGTAGCCAACCGCATCACTTCCTACCGCAGATACAAGAGACCGTCTCTTCTCGAGAGGCTGTTCCGCATCGCATATAAACCTTATGCGCCTACCTACAGAAGATACTTCAGACCGTTTATCGTTGCTCCGCAGCCGGCTCCTCCGAGGCGCACGATCAGAAAGCCCGCGCCGATCCACAGGACTCCCATGATGTCCCCCGGACCCAACGGACACAACAGACTGAACGGACTCGGACCCGGAGTAGCAAACGCTCAGAGAAAACCAGGAAATCCTACAGGCAACAGACATCAGGGCAATCCGGGCGGGAATAAGGGACCCGGCGGAAACAAGGGCGGCCCCAGACGCAAGCACTGATACCTGAAAGGTGATCTGAAAGATGGCAATGACACAGGAAGAGATACTGGCTGAGCGCATGGCGGCAAGAGAAGCAGCCATGGCGGTGCAGGCGGAGCGCAGAAAGGATTTCGCGCCTGCGGAGCACAAGGCCATACCGCTGTACGAGAATGCGCCGTGCTACGAGACGGAGAAGCTCACAGGCCTTCAGAGACTGGGAGCCAGGATCATGGATACCGATGACCGAGGACAGAGACTGGAACTTATTCGGCTGTTCGAAGAAATGAGAGACAGCATAAAAGAACTACCTGATCATCCGGATCCGGTACAGTTGTGGCCGGAAGGAGTTCTTCCTTCTGTCACTGACTACAGCGACAATCCGGCTCTAAGGTGGAATCACGATCCCGATTTCAGGCCTTTCCTGTACGAACTTCTGGTCCCTGAGGATGTGACACCGAAAGGACTGGTGGTTTTCTGCGCCGGTGGTGACCACGGCACGGCCATGTTCCATGAGGGATACGGCTCCTGTCTTGATTTCATCGCGATGGGATATCAGACCATACTGCTTGGGAACAGAACTAACGGATGTCCCTGGAAAGGCCAGGACGCCGCGGCGGACGCATCCAGAGCTATCAGGTATGCCAGAGCGAACGCTGAGAGGCTCAGGATAGATCCCGGTAAAGTGGCTCTCGCAGGGTTCTCCAACGGAGGTATCACCGGAGAGAACGTTATCCAGTATTTCTCCGGCGAAAAGAAGATGACCGACATCTATAACGATTATCAGCCCGATGAGCTGGATGAGTTCTACGGAGCGCCTGATGCCTTCCTGTGCGTATACGGACCCCGCTATGAATCAGCGCCGTTCAGCTGGGAAGGCGTGGTCTATCCTCCGGTGTTCTTCGCTATCGGCAGGGAAGACGGAGCCATAGACAACTTCAATTATGTGTATCCGACTCTGCTGGAACACAACGTGAAAGTTGAGATTCATACATTTGCGGGAACTCCCCACGGACAGGCCGGCGCTAAACTGCTGGACGGTTACGTCAGATATCCGAATTTCCAGATGTGGGTGCCGCTGGCGGACTATTTCCTGCAGGATGCATTCAGGAACTGAGAAAAGCTATGTTTTCCTATATCGATGTGATACCTTCCAAAAGCAGCATAAGACCGGACGAGGACCTTAACATCCTGGGCGGCGCGGCCAACCACGGAGAATCAGTTGAGACCGATATGACCGTATGGGGCAATACCGGCAGCGGATGGGTCCCGCTGATCACCAGGCATATGCTGATAGAAAAAGGTGAGCATAAGCACCTGTATTTCACTATCACTCCGGAGATCCTTTATGAGAAGCTTTGGAAAGAAGGACCGGAGGAGTTCGATCTCATCATCAGGGATACCGAACCCGCGAAGGACGAGGCAGGAGTGCTCGTCTTTGTGAGAGAGTGACATCAGAATTATATTGAAAGGGGGACTGCGGAAAATCGCAGTCCCCTATAATAATGCCATTTGCTCCCGCTTCAGGCGATCCTTTCAGTGGATCAGGCCGGAGAGCAGATTGAAGAACCAGTACAGCGCTACCACTATCCAGTAATTGCGAAGTTTAGAGTTGTTCGACTTGTGCTGGCTGTATGCCAGATAGATGCTGAATATTACCAGGATCGCTTTGAGAATATGGACTATGGTACCCACGTGTCATGACCTCCGTTTTTAATTATTCAGAATGATCGCCGATCATACATAAGGATCGTCCGCCACCTGCCAGCGGGTTGCGTTGGGGTTGGGGTTCGGGTCGAACTCCGGCACTCCTTCTCCGATAGTGCCGTCACCGAAGACCATGGTGAAGTCGCAGTCCTTGGTGAAGGGCTTCCACTCGGGAAGGCCTTCTCCGTTGGGATCTCCGTTCCTGCAGAAATTGGTCCAGTAGGTGACCATGGTGTCGGAGAGCTTGTAGTCATACTCCTCGAAAGGACGCCAGCATCTGGCGAGCGTTCCGTGGACATACCACAGATCGCTGGAATGCCAGGATCCGGAATCGTCGCCGGGAAGAGGACGTGAGAAGAAGTAGAGATAGCCGGGCTTCCTTCCGAGCTCCTCGTTCCTGAGAAGCAGATTGCGCATGCCTGCGTTTATTGCGGGAGGCATCCAGGGTATCGGAGCTCCGCCGGCCATATCGTCCTTGGTGGAACCCATCATGAGCTGGATGTCATTGTAATCGCCTTTTTCTACGCATACGTCGTAGGGCTCGGTCAGCGCGACTCCGTCTATGTACGGGCCCCATGCGAGACGTGACTTTGAGTCTCTCGCAAACTGCGGCTTGAATGTCTTATAGAATTCCATTATCTGTTCAGCGGGAACATCGCGCATATCGAGAGGAGAATCGTACCCGCAGTGTCTGACGAACTGCTCGCCGATATTATATGCGTGCTCCTTCTCAGCGAATCCGCCGAGTCCGCTGTGTACGACGGCCTTGTGCATGACGTCCTTCATGAGGGGAGAGCAGAAGAGGGAGATGGTGGAACCGGCGCCTGCGGACTGTCCGAAGACCATGATGTTCTCGGGATCTCCGCCAAAGGCGTCTATGTTCTCATGTACCCACGTAACCGCGGCTATCTGGTCATACAGACCGTAGTTTCCGGACCTTCCGGACTCTTTGTCGAGCTCGGGATGGGTCAGATATCCGAACACCGACAGCCTGTAGTTTATGGATACGTAGATGACATTCTTTGCTGCGAACGCTTCACCGTCGAATTCTCTCTCATGAGCGAATCCGGACATGAATCCGCCTCCGTAGATCCAGACTGCAACAGGCAGTTTCTCATCCACAGAATGTGCAGGAGTCCAGATGTTCAGATAGAGACAGTCTTCGCTGCATTCAAAGGGTTCATTGCCCCATTCGACGTCATAGAACGATCCTTTTCTGTGCGGGGCCTGCCAGGGAACAGGTGTAAAGGTATCTGCCTTTCTGACACCTTCCCAGGGCTCAACGGGCTGCGGTCTCTTCCAGCGCAGTTCTCCGACCGGCGGCGCGGCGAACGGGACGCCTTTGAAGACGGTTATGTCTTTGCCGGGGATCTCGACTCCGGACACCAGACCGGCTTTTGTTTTTGCCAGCGTGATAGCCATGGTGTTTTCTCCTTCAAAAAGAGCTTGGTTTTTATTGTTAGTTTCTTGAATTAAATATAACCGATTAGTACGGCAATAAAAAGTATATAATTAGGCAAATGGATAATTGTGAAAGATAAGGAGGTGCTTGTAATTGATAGTTTCTGTTACCGAACTGGAAAAGGATCTGGAAAGATATGTTCTTCTTTCTCAAATAGAAGATATACTGATTGCGCAGAACGGTATGATCGTATCAAAACTGTCCAATCCCAATAGAGAAAGAATGAAAATAGCAAAATCGCTGGTCGGGATTCTCCCGGATACAATGACAATAGAAGAAATGCAGGAAGAAAGGTTTTCAGAGTTAGGAGAGGATATTGATGGACGATAGGATCGAGAGACAGATGGCGTTCACGCTGGAGATAGACAAGGAAAAGAACGTCTACCGGCAAACGCATCTGACAGGACACGGCAGGAACGAGAATGACGCCGAGCACGCATGGCATATGGCCATAATGGCATATCTTTTCCGGGAATACTCAAACGAGCCGGTCGATATCGCCAGGGTGATGCTCATGTGTCTTATCCACGATATAGTGGAGATAGACGCGGGAGACACATACGCGTACGATCCCGCGCTTAAGGCTACTCAGAAGGAACGGGAAGAGAAAGCGAAGGAAAGGATATTCTCGATACTGCCGGAAGATCAGAAAAACGAGCTCACAGCGCTCTTCGAGGAGTTCGAGGCAAGAGAGACCGCAGACGCGAAGTTCGCCCGCGCTATGGATAATTTCCAGCCTATTCTCCTAAACAACGAAAACGGGGGCAACGATTGGAGAGAGCACGGAGTCGACGCAAAGTCGGTATACGCCAGGCAGATCAAGACAAAAGACGGATCCGAGAAGCTGTATGAGATCACGGAGAAACTCATCGACAAAGGAATAGAAAACGGAGCTCTAAAGGTGTGAATGTATCATGTCTTTAATCTTTAAATTGATATAATGTCATAATTATATAAATTATAATATTGAAATTATGACAGGAAAAGAATAGAATTATATGAAGAAAGGGGAGGTGTATAAATATGGCTGACACTTATGAGAAGTTAAAATTGCTGCGCGAAAAAGCTGGTATCCGTCAGGATCAGATTGCCGGATTTCTCGGAGTGACTCAATCTTTTATATCTAAAGTAGAAACCGGAGAACGTAAGTTGACAGTCGACCAGCTTGAAAGTATCGTGAATCTTTATGGATATGATCTTGAGTCTTTTGAAAAAATGGAAAATGAACCTCATCCTATAAGATTTGCTTTCAGAGCACAGGATATAAGTCAGGATGATCTGCACGTTATCTCTGAGATCTGCAGGATCGCAGTTAACAGCAGGTTTATGGCAGGAATACTGGGGGAAACGAATGCTAGATAAATTAGACCTTAATACTAAAGCACAAGAATTAAGAGAGAAACTTGGAGAAGATGCCAACTCCCCGGTTGACATCTTCTCTCTTGTAAACCAGATCAAAGAACTGACACTGGTACTGTATCCGCTTGGGGATAATATAAGCGGAATGTGTCTCAGAGATGATCAGATCAAACTTATAGCTATAAACTCCTCCATGTCATACGGAAGACAGAGATTCTCTCTTGCACACGAATTGTTTCACATGTATTACGACAATGCGACCGGTTTTAATGTTTGTTCAAAGGTGTTGGATCCTAAAAGCGATAATGAGAGAAATGCCGATCAGTTTGCATCCTATTTCATCGCTCCGTATAAATCGTTTAGAGATGCTGTAAAGAAGGAATCTGCAGGAGGACAAATAACATTACAAAATATAATTGCTTTGGAACAGTATTTCGGAATGAGCCATTTGGCAATGCTGTGGAGACTAGTTTCGGAAGGTTATCTCTCAAAAAACAGTATTAATGAATACAGTTGCGGCGTAAAGACTACGGCACGGAATCTGGGCTATGACGATACGCTATATAGCCCTACACCTGTTGATCACCGGAAGAGAACGTTAGGTCATTACCTGATACAAGTCGATCTGCTGCGTGAAAAAGATCTGGTCTCTCAGGGAAAGATAGATGAACTGCTGATAGAAGCATACCGTGACGATATTGCCTTCGGTCTGTGTGAGGATGGGGGAGAGGTTATTGACTGAAAAGATTTTTTTCGATACAGATTGCCTCTCCGCTTTTCTCTGGATCAGAGAGGAAAGCATCCTGACTAAACTATATCCCGGCAGGATCATATTACCGGCTCAGGTATATGAAGAGCTTCAGAGAGTACCTCATCTGCAGGCAAGAGTTGATAAGATCAGGAATCGCGGAGAACTGAAAGTGGAGACAATGGAAGTTGGCTCAGAAGAATACAGAGATTACGTGAAAATGACTGTGTCGCCTGATAAAGGGATACGTATTATAGGCAGAGGTGAGGCAGCAGGCATAGCAATGGCGAAGAACAGAAACGGAGTTCTTGCCAGCAATAACATGCGTGATGTGCGTCTGTATGTTGAGAAATACCGGATCGCTCACATAACTACAGGAGACATTCTCATTGAGGCAATGGAGGCAGGTATGATCACAGAGAATGATGGTAATCAAATTTGGGCAGATATGATTCAGAAGAGACGTTCATTGCCGACAGGATCTTTCTCAGAATATCTGAAAAAGAACAGGAATATGCTTAGATCCGATCTGAAAGAAGTGAAAGAGGAGAGCCAACATACAGAAAAAGATCTTGGAGACGAAAGATAAGATCCAGATGCATCGAGGTAACTAATGTTTGTAGACAAGGAATTTGATAATCTCTGGAGCCCTGACGGGCTGTGGGACCGTTTCAACAACGGCGATTACGTTCTGTCTGAAGAAGAAAGGCAAATACTGATAAATCATATAGACAAGTTCTTCGACTATATCTATGAACAGGAAGAAGTGCCGCTGCTGGACCTTGCGCTGTTCAATGAGTTCATCTTTGAAATGCTGCAGTCAGGTGACGATGAACTTACCACTATTGCCTACAGGGCGCTGATTAGAAATTCGATGCTCAGGAACAGGCTGACAGAAAAACAGAAAGAAGACTCCGAAGAACAGAAATAACAGAAAGACCGGGCTGAAAGAATGTAATGCATCAACTGCCCGGTTCTTTCAGTTCTTTCTCAAGTTCTGAATACGATTTTTAATTATGCTACAATGGTCACAGGATCAGGAAAGAATGCGGAGAGGATCGCCGGTATGACCGATATCGCTTCATATGTAAGGGAAAAGGAGCCAAATATCTGCCAGATATCCGTTCTCAGGGACGGAAAGGAGATATTCCGGGGCGAGTGGAACGGCTATAAGAGCACCGACTGCACGCATATCATGTCCGCGACCAAAAGCATCGTGAGCCTTCTCGTCGGAATAGCGATAGATCAGGGAATGATCGGGAGCATAGACGAGAAAGTGCTGTCATTCTTTCCGGATTATTCGGTCAGGCGCGGAGAGAAGACTATATATGATGTGACGATAAGGCATCTGCTGACGATGCGGGCTCCGTACAAGGGAAAAGGCGATCCCTGGACAAAGGTGTGCTCAAGCGAGAACTGGACGGAGGCTTCCCTTGACTTCCTCGGAGGAAGGAAGGGCATCACTGACGAGTTCGATTACAGGACCGTCTGCCTTCATATTCTGTCCGGGATCCTGTACCGCGCGACAGGTCAGAAGACGGTGGATTTCGCAAACAGATACCTGTTTGAGCCTTTGGGAATAGCGGAACATCAGAACTATTACGCAAAGAGCGCTGAAGAGCACAGACAGTTCACAATAGGCAAAGAGCCCAAGGAGAACGTCTGGTTCGCGGATCCCGAGGGACTGGGAACGCCGGGATACGGCCTGTGCATGAGCGCAGTGGATATGGCAAGGATAGGACAGCTTTGCCTCAACGGAGGGACCTGGAACGGACAGCGGATAGTCCCGGAGGAATGGATCCGGGACATGACAAAGCCCAGGGAGGTTCTGCAGGGACATTTCCGCGGCATGGATTACGGATATCTCTGGTGGATCGTGCATCCCGACAGGAACATCTACGCAGCGATCGGAAACAGCGGAAACGTGATATATGTTGACCCGGACAGGAACACGGTCGCAGCGGTGGCTTCCTATTTCAGACCGACGGTGTTCAACAGGGTCGATTTCATAGAGGACGTTCTGCTGCCCGAGATGTGAAAAAACTAAACTGGAAATACTTACCGGAGGACAGTTGTTATGACAACGGAAGAGATCAAGGCGATAGCTAAGGAATGCGGATTTGACGAAGTGAACGATCTGGATCCCAAGACGTTCGTCCAGAGCCAGATGGTCAGGGATACCTGCGCAACCAACAAGTGCGGCGGCTACGGGAAGAACTGGGGATGCCCCCCTCACTCCACGGCCGAGTTGGACAACGCGAAGCTGCAGAGCTATGAGCACGGACTGATCCTTCAGTGCATCGGAAGATCCTCCAAGAGGATCGACCGGAAGATGTACTTCGATACCGGCAGAAGGCTTTCCGACGCCATCTCCGCGCTAAAGGACAGGATGAAGGAAGAATATCCGGACTGTCTCGCACTGGGAGCAGGCGGCTGCCACGTCTGCAAGGAGTGCGCCAGACCGGAACCCTGCAGGTTCCCCGACAAGAGGATCGAGGCTCTGGAAGGATACGGCATCTTCATCACGCAGCTGTGCAGGGACAACAAAGTGCTCTATTATTACGGAGAAGGAACTATAGCATATAACGCGGCGATACTCTGGTGACAGATGACGCCTGCTTCTGAGGTACCGGTCTTGCTGGAAACGGAAGAACTGCTGAAAAGATATACCGAAGAGTCGAAAAGGATTCTCGGGGACTGCCTTATCGGCATCTATCTCCACGGGTCTCTGGCCATGGGTTGCTTCAGAGCGGACAGGAGCGACATAGACCTGATCGTCGTCACAGACAGTCCGCTGACCGACGAAGTCAAAAGGGAATTCCTTGACATGACGGTCAGGTACAACGCGCAGGGCTCGGCCAAGGGCATAGAGATGAGCATCGTCAGAAGAGAGTTCTGCGATCCCTTCGTATACCCGACGCCGTATGAGCTTCA
>JAFYZY010000092.1 GCA_017548485.1 Oscillospiraceae bacterium
GGGCACCTCCTCCTCGTATACGTCACATCCCTGTTCCTTAAGGAACTTCACGGAGCGGATGGAGCCTTCCCTGGCGATGTCTTTCTCGCCCCAGATCATGAAGAACTTGGGAAGTTTCTTTCCCTCTGCGATGTCCCTCTTGAGGATCTCGCAGTTCTCCTCCATCTCGTCGGGCTTGTGGGGAGGCATCGGCATTCCGGTGTTGATGCGCACCGTCCTGACATCGTCCTTGGGTCTCACGTTGAATGAGCCCGCCGACATCGCCAGCACTGCCGCGTAGTTCTCGGGGTACCTGATGGCTATCTTCTGTGCGCCGTTGGAACCCATAGAGAGTCCGCCAATGAAGTTGTCCTCCCTTCTGTCGGAGAACGGGAAGATGTTGCGCAGCATGTTGGGAAGCTCTTCTCCGATGTACCTGCACATCTTCATGCCGGGCTCGAAGTCGTCGTAGTTCATGTTGTAACCGGAGGGCATGACCACGGCGATCATGTGCTCGTATGCGTATCTTACTATGTTGGAATAGGTCACGTAGTCCCAGTCGTTGCCGTTTCCGCCGTTGAGCAGCCACAGCACCTGATACTTCTTTCCTACGGGGAATATCTCGTCGCGCTTTCCGTCCGCGATGTCATAGGGGGAATAGAACGGAAGCACCACCATAACGTCGGTCTTCATGCGGAGACATCCGGATGAAAGGTTCATACTGATAACTGCCATCTTACTCTTCCTCCTTTCCGGGGATGATCGGCGCATGTTTGAGCGGAAGCCACTCCACCAGCGCCTTGCGCAGCTGCATGTCCCAGAAATCCCACTCATGCTGGTAGCCCGGGATCTCCTCCCAGAAATACTCGAGACCCAGCTTGTCGTAGAATCTCAGGCCCTTCTTGACGTCGTCGATTATCCTGTCCGCGCCGCCGCAGGTAAAAAACATCTTAGGGAGCGCCGCTTTCTTCTCGGGATCGCTCAGAATGTCGTAGATCGGGATCGCCATCTGTACGTCCCTCTTGGGATCCTCGGGTCTGGGATAGTCCGAAACGTCTTCTCCGTTGATGACCTTCTCAAGGAATCCGGAGACCCAGGTGTCCTCCGCTCTGTGCATGCGGATGCCGGCGCCGCTCATCATCAGCGCTGCGCCGTACAGCTCGGGATGCAGTACTGCGCACTTCATGGCTCCTCCGGAACCCATGGAGTTGCCTGCCACGAAGTTGTCCTCTCTCTTGTCCGAGATCGGCAGGATGCTGCGGCACATCTTTACCAGTTCCTCTGTCACATATGAGAAGTAGAGACCGCCGTTCTGGATGTATCCGTCAGTGAAGAACGCGTCGTCGTCCTCGGGAAGGATGACCGCGATCTTGTTCTCCTCCGCGTAGCGGCAGATATTTGTGTTCTGTATGAAATCGTTGCAGTCGTCGGTACCGCCGTGGAGCAGCCACAGCACCTGGTAAAGTTCCTTCTCCCTCTCCTTGTAGAAGACAGGTCTTCCGGTAGGCAGGATGACGTTGACCTTGGTGTGGATCCCCAGCAGCAGCGAATGGAAATTCAGCTTCATTACTACCATAGATCTGTATCGCCCCTTTCTTAATTGTTTATGAATCAATTATAACATCTGATACACGGCAGAAAAACGCCGTTATTCTCTTTCCGTTTTCCCCCGCCTGCTGCTGTCCGGAAACTTCTGTATCCCGGAAAACGAAATCAGCACTCTAATGTTGCAAGTGCTAATAATAGTGGTATAATCATGTTTGCAGAGATATCACTCCATGGATAGACAGCTCTGCAGGACCAAATACAAAACAACTCTGATTGGGAGGCATATATATGGCTAAGAAACAGTTCAAGGCGGAGAGCAAGCGCCTTCTGGATCTTATGATCAATTCCATCTATACACACAAGGAGATATTCCTGAGGGAGATCATCTTGAACGCGTCGGACGCCATCGACAAGCTGTGCTATCTGGCGCTTACCGACGAGAACGTAGGAATGAGCAGAGACGATTTCCGCATCAGGATCAGGATCGACAAGGACGCCCGCACCATCTCGATATCCGATAACGGCATCGGCATGAACAAAGCGGAGATGGAGAGCAACCTCGGCGTCATCGCAAGAAGCGGATCCCTTAAGTTCAAGCAGGATCTGCCGGAAGGCAGCACCGAGGAAGCGCCGAATCTGGACATCATCGGACAGTTCGGCGTGGGCTTCTACAGTGCATTCATGGTGTCGGACAAGGTGACCGTTCTCTCTCACAGATACGGCGAGGAGACCGGCGCGAAATGGGAATCCTCCGGAGCCGACGGATATACCGTCGATGATTATGATAAGGAAGACGTCGGCACCGAAGTCATCATGCATATCAAGCCCGATACGGAAGAGGAGCACTACAGCGAGTATCTCGATACATGGAGGCTCAAAGAGCTGGTCAAGAAGTACTCAGACTATGTGCGCTGGCCCATCAGGATGGACGTGGAGCACTACGAACAGCAGGAGACCGGCGAGACAGACGAGGACGGAAAGCCCAAGACGAAATACGTCTCCGTCACGAACGAAGAGACCGTCAACTCCATGATCCCGATCTGGCAGAGGACGAAATCCGACGTCACCGACGAGGACTGCATACAGTTCTACAAGGACCACTTCCACGATCAGGAGGAGCCTCTCGGCGTGATAAGGGTGGACGCGGAGGGAACCGTTTCCTACAAGGCAATGCTCTTCATCCCGGGCAGGGCTCCTTATGATCTCTACACCAGAGAGTATCAGCCCGGCCTGCAGCTCTACAGCAGCGGCGTAATGATCATGGAGAGATGTTCCGATCTTCTCCCCGACTGCTTCCGCTTCGTGCGCGGAGTAGTTGACTCCCCCGACCTGAGCCTGAACATCTCCAGAGAGATGCTGCAGCATGACCGCCAGCTCAAGGTCATAGCTTCCAACCTCGAAAAGAAGATAAAGACCAAGCTCAAATCCATTATGGATGACGACCGCGACTCATACGCGAAGTTCTGGGAGCAGTACGGAACACTGATCAAATACGGCATCGTCAGCGATTACGGCATCCACCGCGATCTGCTCAAGGATCTGCTGGTATACAAGTGCTCCGGGAAGGACTCTCTCGTGAGCCTGGACGAGTACGTAAAGGAGATGCCGGAGAAGCAGGAGAAGATCTACTACGCTGCCGCGGAGTCGGTGGCGAGGGCGGAGTCACTGCCTCAGGCGGAACAGGTCAAGGACGCGGGATACTCACTGCTCTACATGACCGATGAAGCCGATACCTTCGTGGTGAGCGTGCTGGGCGACTATGACGGCAAGGAGTTCTGCAACATCAGTTCCGACGACCTCGGTCTGGAGACGGAAGAGGAGAAGGCAGACACCGAGAAGAAAGCGGAAGAGAACAGGGATCTGCTGGCCTTCGTGAAGGAGACTCTGCAGGGACAGGTGGAGGACGTGAGGCTCTCCCACAAGCTGAAGAGCTATCCGGTCTGCCTGACCACGGACGGCAACATCACTCTGGAGGCGGAGAAGTATCTGAAGTCTCTGCCCGGCGACCAGTTCAAGGACGTTAAAGCCACCAAGGTTCTGGAGATCAAC
>JAFYZY010000093.1 GCA_017548485.1 Oscillospiraceae bacterium
CAGCTGTACCGCGCCGAGAGCATAGTATCCGGTATGCGGTACCACAAATAAACAGACAAAACGGAAGCCTGCAGCATGTCTGCAGGCTTCTTTTGTATGCATAAAAAGATCAGAACAGGCAGCCGTAGGCAACTGCGCGGACTCTGTGGTGATGATAGACTTCCTCGTTGGGGAGCATGTTATGCATATATACGACGGAGCACTTCGCGACCGGATCCGCTTCCGCCCAGGTGCCGAATCCTCCGGTCCATCCAAAGGAGCCGAGGTGACCGTTATGACCGTATTTCTGGGTCCTGAGCGTTCTGAACCCGAGGCCGTATCCGTATCCGAGGTTGTAGGGGTAGGCGTCTTTTTCGAAATCTATTATCGAGACCTCATCCTGCTGGTCTGCGTGCAGCATCGCCACCGTGCCCTCGCCGAGATATTTCTCGCCCTTGTATGTGCCGCCGTTTGCCAGCATCTGCATGAAGACAGCGAAGTCCTCGGAACTGGAGTAGAGGCTGGGACGGTAGAGCAGAGGATACTCCTCAGGATCGCTCCATAGGTATCCGGGGACGGGCGAGAACTCACCGTTTTCGTTCTTGCTGTATGTGGTCACGGCGAACTCGCGGTTTGCGTCGGTGATGTAGGTGTCGGTGTGCCTGAGACCGAGTGGCTCGATGATGCGCTCGCTGAATACGTGCTTGAGGGGTTTGCCGGTCATGACCTCGATGAGGGCGCCGGTTATCTCGCTTCCGAAACCGTACTGCCAGTGGGAGCCCGGCTCAAACATCACCGGAGCGTTCGCGATCGCTCTCACTTCGTCTCTCAGGGCGGTATGTATGCCTCCCTCCTGGATCTTGGCTATCTCTCTGCTCATGGCGGCGAGGGTGGGATCCACGGGATCGACCGCGGGCACCATGCAGTAGGGAAGTCCGCACATCATAGCAACGGCGTTGCGGATAGTGATGGGATGTTCCAGAGGCTGGGCAACTATCTGTCCGTTGGAGAGAGCGACATATTTCTTGGTGTCCTTCCACTCAGGCAGATAATCGTACAGAGGATCGGAGAACAGGAATTTGCCTTCTTCATAGAGCATGCCCATGATGACGTACGCAAACAGCTTCGTCATGGATGCCTGGGCGAACATGGAATCAGGGGTGACGGGAGTGCGGGCTTCCAGATCCATGAAACCTGCCTCTTTGTGATAGAGCAGCTCGTCGTTCTGCATGATAGCGACGGAGCATCCGGGAACGCTGCCTTTCTCAACGAAGCTGTTGATGAGGTTGTCGAGTCTTGTGAAGTCTTTCATAGTTTTCTCCTTGTGTTTAATTCAAAACCGCAGGGCGCTGTATCTTTTCTGCGGATACGCCGTCCTGCGGTCATCAACTGTATGAACGGACCGGTCAGTCTTCCGAATAGGCGGAGATGCTCACCGATTTGACCGTTATGTCCTTCTTGGGCCTGTTGTATTTGTCTGTTTTCTGGGAAGCTATCTCCTTGACGATATCGAGTCCCTCGTAGACCTGTCCGAAGATCGTGTAAACGTAGTCGAACTGAGGCTGTCCGCCGAGTTTGGAGAAAGCCTCCATTACGTCGGAGGGATACTCGGCATCTCTCATCGCGTCGAAGTAGGCATCCGAGACGGTGTCGCCGGCTGTGATGAAGAACTGGCTGTACTGCAGTCCGTCCCCGTATACGACCATCCCGAGGGAACCGGTAAATCCGTGAAGATCATCGGTGTATTCCGGAGCGACGCCTCTGCCGGAGAAACTGTCTCCTCCGTCGCCCTTGAGGGTCTTGTCGCCGAGCTGGATCACGAAGTTCTCGATCGCCTTGTGGATGATCATGCCGTCGTAGTAGCCGCTCTCCGCCAGATCGATGAAGTTCTGGGCGGTGTTGGGAACGAGGTCACTGTAGATCACGGCCTTGATGGTTCCTTTGCTGGTCACTATGGTGACGACGGTGTCGCCCTCCCTGGGGGAACACAGCTGGCGGACGCTGCTGGTGACGGTCTCGCCCTTGCCACCTTTCTTGCCGCCGCAGGATACGAGGGAAAGGGAAAGGATGACGATAAGTATCAGTGACAGTATTCTTCTGCGCATCTTTTCAACCTCCAACTTAATGTTAATTATAATACCGCGCAGTATATACGGCAAGGTGACGGGAGATCTCGTTTGTTGACGCCGTGAGCCCTGAGGAATTATAATTTTGGCAGGAAAGAAAAGCACATCAGTGCCGGAGGTAATGACTTCTATGGATGAGAACAGGGTCCCGTCCGGCGGGACAGACGATGCCGGTTTCGGTGACAATTACATATCTCTGACTGACGAGAACGGCAAAGAGATCGAGTTCAGGATCATAGACAGCCTGGATCTGGATGAAGGAAGCTACGTGGCTCTTGAGACCACTCCCGACGACCCGGTCGCCTATCTGAATTCCGACGGATCGCTGATCATCCTTAAGACAATAGTCGAGGACGGAGAAGAGATGCTCGCTACCATAGATGACGATGAGGAATTCGATAAGGTATCCGGGATCTTCATGAGCAGACTTTCCGACCTTTACGATTTCGATACGGATGAAGACGAATAACAGTTAAAATCCTGCTTTGTTCGATTTGTTGCATCCCATTATTTCCGTCAAAGAACAATAAAGGGATTCCTACGCGCGGCTGCGGATTCCAGAGTCATCTTGAATGAATAGCCTGAAACAGCCCGGGGGATTTACCCACCGTCTATACCGGCGGGGTTCTAACGGGATGCAGACGGCTTAGCGGGGTTTTTGATATTAACGGAGGATCATAGTTTTGTGGCTCGACCGGCAGGACAGACTGATAGGCGCTGAAGCAAGCGCCAGACTTGCCGAAGCCAGGTTCGCGGTCATAGGGCTCGGAGGAGTCGGAGGAAGCGCCGCAGAGGCGCTGGTGAGGTGCGGGATCGGAAATCTGTTCCTCATGGACGGCGACGTGTTCGACGAGACCAACCTGAACAGACAGATCCTTTGCACCAGGGATTCCATCGGGCACCCTAAGGCAGAACAGGCGGAGAGAAGGGCCCGCGAGATCAATCCGGACTGCAGTATCACCGCTGTCAGCGACTGGCTTGACCGGGATACCGTCGGGCTGCTGGCTTCATTCAGACCGGACTGCGTGATAGACGCTGTGGACCGGGTCACCGCCAAAATCATCATCATCGAGTGGTGCAGGGACAACGGCGTGCATGTAGTTTCGTCCATGGGTACCGGAAACCGCACAGATGCGGAAAGCTTCAGGACTGGAGATATATCCGCTACTGCCGGATGCGGAGATCCGCTGTCCAGGATCATGAGAAGGGAACTGAGGGCGAGAGGTATTGAGGCACTGGACGTTCTGTATGCGGAGGATCCTCCGGTAAGGACCGGAGACAGAACACCCTCAAGCATATCCTTCGTCCCGCCGGTAGCGGGATATCTCATAGCAGGCTATGCCGTGAGGCATTTCCTCGGGCTGTAGGAGAAAAGCCGATCCGCCGTGCTGACGCAGAGCGGATCTGAGAATAAAACATTGATCGGAAGGAGTCATATTTTGGCGAAGAACACTGACAGGCTCGACCGCCTTGAAAGGTCGTGGGTCCTGTACGACGTGGGAAACTCGGCGTTTACGATGATAGCGTGCTCGCTGATCCCGATCTGGTTCAAGGACCTTGCAAGGCTCGGCGGCGCGGAGGTATACGACCACGCCACAGCCAATTTCGCGTATGTCACTGCCATCGTCACGGTGATCGTGGCGATCATCGGACCCGCGTGCGGTGCCATCACCGACAACAAGGGGTTCAAGAAACCCATCTTCACAACAGCGCTTGCCATCGGTCTGATAGGCTGCATCTGTCTGGGCCTCGTAAAGAACTGGGCGGTATTCCTCATCGTCTACATAGTCGCCAAAGTGGCTTATTCCTGCTCACTGACGTTCTATGACTCGATGCTGACCGATGTCACGACGCCGGAGAGAGCGGACAGGGTATCTTCCTACGGATTCGCGTGGGGCTATATCGGATCCTGCATTCCATTTACGGTAGCTCTCGTTTTCTACATGGCCGGCGAAGGAATGCTCGGGGGATTCACGGTCAGCCGCGATACCGCGAGACTTATAGGACTTGTGACGACTGCTATCTGGTGGTGCCTGGTGACTCTCCCTCTGCTAAAGAACTACGAGCAGAAATACTACGTGGAGAGCAGCAAAGGCGCTGTGAAGGAAGCGTTCTCCAGACTGGGAAAGACTCTCGTCAGGATCGTAAAAGATGAGAAGAAGATATTCTTCTTCCTGGTCGCGTTCTTCTTCTATATCGACGGCGTCAATACGATCATCGACAACTGCATAAACATCGGCACCGACCTGGAGCTGAATACAGTCGGACAGGTCGTCTTCCTGCTTGCGACTCAGGTCGTAGCGTTCGCGTTCTCGCTGGTGTTCTCTGCGCTGTCCAAGAAGCACAAGACAGTTGATCTCATCTATGTCTGCATCGCGGGATATTTCGCGGTCTGCGTCTATGCCATATTCCTGAAGTCTCTCTGGCAGTTCGGCATCATGGCATTCGGAGTAGGTATGTTCCAGGGCTCCATCCAGGCTCTTTCAAGAAGCTACTTCAGCAGGATCATCCCCGCTGAGAATTCAGGAGAGTACTTCGGACTCTACGATATCTTCTCAAAAGGCGCCGCGTGCCTCGGATCCCTTGTCATCGGTATCGTGAAAGATACTACCGGAAGCATCCAGCTTGCCGTCGGAGCGATGGTGTTCTTCTTCGCACTTGGATTCATATTCCTTAAGAAAGCGGATTCCATAGAGGCATAAAGCATATTATCGTTAATAAAGAGAGGAGGACCGGTCACCCGGTCCTCCTGTTTGTATGGAAAAGGATCATTCGAAGCGGCTGCAGAAGTCATTTACTTCCGATTCGCTCGCCTTCATGGCGTCGAGAGTCTTCTGCAGCAGGTCTTCCAGCGTCCAGCCGAGCATGTCGGCGCCTCTCTGGATTATCTCGCGGGAACAGCCCGCCGCAAATTTCTTATCCTTGTATTTCTTCTTGAGAGAAGAGAGCTCCATGTCTGTGCAGCTCCGGGAGGGACGCATCTTGGCCGCAGCCCAGACCAGACCGGTGAGCTCATCGCACGCGAACAGGACCTTCTCCATCTCCAGTTCCGGTTCAACATCACTGCAGATGCCGTAGCCGTGAGCGCAGACCGCATGGATGACATCTTCCGAGATCCCTTCCGATCGGAGGATCTCGGGTGTGTTCTCGAGATGGTTCTCGGGATACTTCTCGAAATCGATGTCGTGCAGCATCCCCACCGCTGCCCAGTATTCAGACTCGTCCGCATAGCCGAGAGTTTTTGCCATCTCTCTCATAGTGCAGGAGACCGTCACCGCGTGGCGGAGATGGAACGGCTCAGTGTTATACTTGCATATCATTGCAAACGCTTCTTCAGGGGTAACTGTAGTTCTCACTGTAAAAACCTCACTTGTTCGGTATATTTTTCTTACAAAAAAGATTATCATTGATTAGATGATAATACAACGAACGGAGTAAATAATATGCACAAAACCAGAGTGGACAGACTGCGCGGAAGGATCATTGCGGACGGACTGGATGCGGTGATAGTCGCAAGCCCAATGTCGATCTTCTACCTCACCGGCGCCTCCATTCATCCATTTGAGAGGATGTGGCTGTACATAGTGAGGGCGGATGGAAGGGATACGCTGCTTGCGAACAAACTGTTCGTCTTCGAGGATACCGGTGTGGAAACGCACTGGCACACTGACAATGACGACGCGCCGAAACTTCTATGTGAGGAGCTCGGCGGTGCGAAGAATATCGGAGTTGAGAGAGACCTGACGGCGAAGTTTCTCATACCGGTCCTTGATTCCATTGAGGGAGTCAGACTGTCGGTCACGACTGCGGTCGATGACCTGAGGATCATCAAGGACGAGGAGGAGCTCGAGAGGATGAGGGTGAGCTCCAGGATCAACGACGAGGTGCTGGAAGAGGCTTTCTCACAGGTCCGTGAAGGCATGACCGAGAAGGAACTTGCGGCGGTCGTGGCAAAGGGATTTGAGAACAAAGGTACCGGTGGGCAGAGTTTTGGGGCCATCGTCGCGTTCGGAGAGAATGCATCCGATCCGCATCATATGAACGACAATACTACACTGAAGAAGGGCGACTGCGTTCTCATAGACATGGGCTGTGTATGGAAGGACTACTGTTCCGACATGACCAGGACGAAATTCTTCGGAGGTGTGACTGAGGAGCAGAGAAAAGTTTACGAGATCGTCAGAGAGGCGAACGAAAAGGCAAAGGAGTTCGTCAGACCCGGCGTCAGGTTCTGCGATATAGATGCGGTAGCGAGAGACATTATTACGAGTGCCGGATACGGCGAGTATTTCACTCACAGGCTGGGTCACGGCATAGGTCTCACAGAGCATGAGCCCAAGGATGTGGGCCCTGCTAATACAGACAGGGTGGAAGCCGGAATGGTGTTCTCCATAGAGCCCGGTATCTATCTGCCCGGCAAGTTTGGGGTAAGGATCGAAGATCTCGTCATCGTCACAGAGAACGGCTGCGAGTGCCTCAACAATGATTCCAGAGAACTACAGGTGATTTGAGGAGGATATAACATGGCCAGAAGAGAGCGCAGAGACGCGGTAAGAGTAGATGTAGACGGACTGCATGCGATGTTCCCGTATGTCATGAAGAACCGCACTGACGCGGAAGTCATGGCACAGGAGGAGATCGACGTGACCGATCTCCTTGACTGGATGAAGAAAGAGAACGAAGAGAACGGGACGAATTACAAGATCTTCCATGCGGTGTGTACCGCGATAGCCAAGACAATGTATCACCGTCCGCTGCTCAACAGATTTATTTCCGGGAGATATTACTGGCAGAGAAAAGAGATATCCCTGTCGTTCACGGCAAAGAGACAGTTCGCGGACGGAGCACAGGAGAGCCTCGTTTTCATGACTGCAAATGATGATATGGTGATCGACGATTTCTCCAAGAAGATACTCGGAGACGTCACCAAGATGAGAGAGGCCGGCAAGAACGATCTCGACGATCTTATGGATAAGATCGCGAAGTTCCCGAGGTGGTTCATGGAGATCTTTTTCTGGATCGTGTACAGGCTGGAGTACCACGGCATCATGCCTAAAGCCCTCACTGACGGCGATTCGAACTATGCTTCCATATTCCTGACCAACCTGGGAAGTATCGGAGCCGGCGCGTCATATCATCACCTCAACAATTACGGCACCAATTCCTTCTTCGTGATAATCGGGACCATGTTCAAGAAAAATGATGAGGAAGGAAGGGAGAGGACATATCTGCCGATGTCGGTCATCCTGGATGAGAGGATCGCGGACGGATTCTATTTCGTCCGCAGCCTCAAGTATTTCGAGTGGCTCATGCAGCACCCGGATGAATTAAAGAAGCCGCTGAAGGAACTCGGCGAATATCAGTTCTGAGAAAGGTTTTAAGATGAAGACAGTAGCTATCGATGATTTCAAGAATTACAGATTCCTCAGCGGGCTGAGTTACTCTCCCGACGGGAAGACGGCGGTATTCGCCGTCAAGAAGGCGCAGAAGGACGGGAAGGGATACACCTCCGACCTGTACATGTACAGGGACGGTGAACTGAGAAGGCTCACCGCGGGCGGAAAGGAAGGATCCTTCGCATGGAAGAACAGCAACGAACTGTTCGTCTTCGCCTCCAGAGAGGAAGAGGATAAAAAGAGAGCGGAAGGCAGAGAAGCCTTCACGCCCCTGTACACACTTAAACTGGACGGAGGCGAAGCCGAGAAGACCTCGGAGCTTCCTTTCAGAGCCAGCAGGATGGAGCTGTGGCATGACAGCGTATACGCCGTCAGCGGCAGCATAAACAAAGACTGCCCTGATTACTACAGGTTAAGCGAAGAGGACAGGAAGAAGGAGGACGAGAGAGTCAGGAACGACGCCGATTATGAGGTCTGCGACGAGCTGCCTTTCTGGTTCAACGGAGCCGGATTCATAAACGGAAACCGCAGCGCGCTGTTCCTGTTCGATGAGAATACCGGCGAGGTCGAGATGGTCAACGATCCGCAGTACAACGTCAGCGGTTATGAGCTCATGGGCGACAGGATCATATTCTGGGGAAGCAAAGGCGCGGCGTTCGCCGAACTCACCGATACCGTTTTCTCCTACAGCAGGAATGACGGCAAGGTGACAGTGGTCAGGGATGACAAAGTCTACAGAGTAGGCGGAAGCGCTCTCCTGAACGGCAGGCTGGTCCTTGCCCTTAACGACGGTAAAGAACATGGTATGAATCAGGATGAGGATCTTTACTGGTTCGATCCCGATACGGGAAAAGAAGAGCTGCTCTATAAGACAGACACATCCATCGGCAACTCCACAGGCAGCGACTGCAGGCTCGGACACGGGCGCTCCGTAAAGAACGGGACAAAAGGGATCTATTTTACCGAAACAAGAAGAAATTCCGGTGTCCTGTGCTGTCTGACAGCGGACGGAGAGAAGAAGACCGTCATCGACATAGAAGGTTCAGTGGACGATTTCGACGTCTCGGAAGCGACAGGGAAAGTCATATCGGTCAGGATCACCGCAGGCGAGCTCCAGGAACTGTACGTATCGGATCTGGAAGGCGGAGAGGCGGAGAAGGTCAGCGACTTCAACGGCGAAGCGCTTAAAGACACCTACGTCGCGCTGCCTGAAAAGATCACTTTCATGAGCGAGGGATGGGACATCGACGGATGGGTTCTCAAGCCCTTCGGTTTCGATCCGGATAAAAAGTATCCAGCGGTGCTGGATATCCACGGCGGTCCCAAGACGGTATACGGCGAGATATTCTTCCACGAGATGCAGTACTGGGCCGGCCTGGGTTACTTCGTGTTCTTCTGCAATCCGATCGGATCTGACGGAAGAGGCAACGAATTCGCCGACATCAGGGGCAAGTACGGTACAGTGGAATATAACAACATAATGGACTTCACCGACGAGGTACTTAAAAAATACCCGCAGATCGACCCGGAGAAGGTCTGCGTGACCGGAGGAAGCTACGGCGGATATATGACCAACTGGATCGTCGGTCATACCGACAGATTCTGCTGCGCTGCCACGCAGAGAAGCATCAGCAACTGGATCTCATTCGAAGGAGTGTCGGATATCGGCCCCATGTTCACAAGGGATCAGCAGTGCGCGGACCTGTATCATAAATCAGACCTGGAGAAACTCTGGTGGCATTCTCCGCTGAAATACGCGGACGACGTCAAGACTCCCACACTGTTCATCCACTCGGATCAGGACTACAGGTGTCCCTTTGAGCAGGGGATACAGTTCTTCTCCGCTCTCAAGACACGCGGCGTTGAGACCAGGATGGCGGTGTTCCACGGCGAGAACCACGAGTTGTCCCGCAGTGGAATGCCCGAGCACAGGGTGAGAAGACTTAAGGAGATCACCGACTGGTTCAACAGCCACATCTGATCTTTTCAGCATTGATATGTTCCGGCGGCCTGTTGACGGGCCGCCGGTTTTTTCGTGGATTGTGACAAAAATAGAAGGGATCATGTGCGAATAATATACGTATTTATAGAATATTATGCGGCATCATTGACATAACGGACGACAGAGAATAACATCAAAGGCAAGATAGAGGCGCGAGGTCCATCAGTATATCTCCGCATATAAGCAGCTTTAGCGTGGATGGAAAGGGGGCATCGCCGAAGGGAAGGAAAGCAGCTGCGCTCTTCTTCGCTGGGCCGTCGGATAAGATCCGCCGGACTGTCACGTGAGTGGAGCGCTATCTGGTACTGATGTTTGGCTTTTGCCGGATAAGATCATGTGCTGTAAATGCTCCGCGAGCGTTTACGGCCTTTTTTGTTAACTCAAAACATGATCAAAGGAGAAAAGAAAATGTTCAACATCAGAAGGTTCGTTTCAATAATGCTCGCACTGGCTGTAGCCCTGACCATGACTTCCTGCGGTTCTTCCGCGGGCAGCGGAGTGGATGACGGGGTACTGACTGTCGCGATGGAATGCGCTTACGAGCCCTACAACTGGCTGCAGAATGACAGCAGCAACGGCGCGGTCCCGGTATCGAACGTTCCCGGTGCATATGCCAACGGGTATGACGTCATGATCGCGAAAAGGATCTGCGAGGCCAACGGATGGGAACTGGAGATCATTCAGTCCGACTGGGATTCTCTGGTACCCGGAGTTCAGTCCGGGACATTTGACTGCGTCATTGCAGGCCAGTCCATGACTTCGGACCGTTCAAAGCAGGTGGATTTCGCAGGCCCGTATTTCTATGCGACTATAGTCTGTCTTACGACGAAGAGCAGCCGCTTTGCAAATGCGAAGGGGATAGGAGATCTTTCCGGAGGAAGGTGTACGGCGCAGATGGGTACCATCTGGTATGATGTCTGCCTCGCCCAGATCGAGGGAGCTGACATCCAGACCGCAACTGAGACCGCACCTGCAATGCTCATGGCGCTTGAGACCGGAGTCGTGGACTTCGTATGCACCGATACTCCCACTGCCCAGGCTGCGGTGATGGCATACCCGGACATGGTCATCCTCGACTTCACCGGAACAGACGGCGATTTCACCTTTACGGATGAGGAGAGGGCCGAGAACGTGAACATCGGTGTCTCCGTGAGAAAAGGAAACAAAACGCTCAGAAACAGTATAGATTCCGTTCTGGAGAAGATGGATGCAGATGATTTCAACGAACTGATGGCCTATGCCATCTCGATCCAGCCGCTGTCGGAGGACTGATGCTGATATGAGCAGATTCGCGCAACTGGTTCAGGACGTGCTCAGACTGTGCACGAAGTACTTTCCGATCTACCTTTCGGGAATGAGGAACACGGTCCTTCTCGCTCTCATCGGAACGGTGCTCGGATGTCTGATCGGATTCATCTGCGGGGTACTGAATGCCATCCCGTGTGATCCGAAGGACCCTCTCAGAAAGAGAGTGCTCATAAAAGCGATGCGAGCTGTCATCAGAGCCTATGTAGAGGTGTTCCGCGGAACGCCCATGGTCTTGCAGGCGGTGTTCATCTATTACGCACTGCCGTATTTCACTGACGGGGCGATGCGTTTCAACAGTGTATGGGCTGCATCGATCCTGGTAGTATCGGTCAATACCGGAGCCTATATGACGGAGTCGGTGAGAGGAGGGATCATTTCGGTGGATCCCGGGCAGGTGGAAGGCGCGATGGCGATCGGCCTGACCCATGTCCAGGCGATGATGTACGTGATCCTGCCGCAGGCCGTAAGGAACATACTGCCTCAGATAGGCAACAATTACATTATCAACCTCAAGGACACTTCGGTGATGTTCATGATCAGTTTCACCGATTTCTTCGCGGCTCACAGGGGAGTGGTGGGGGCTACCTACCTGTATTTCCCGTCCGCCGTGATCGAGATGATCGGATATCTGACGATGACGCTGATATCGTCGTTTTTGCTGAGAAAGCTGGAGCAGCGCCTTGAAGGAAGCAGCAGTTTCGAACTGGTGGTCGCGGATCCGCTGACCCTCACTTCGGGGGTGTACCGCAGCCCGGCTTCCGGAGAGCTGTTCGGGGAGCACAGCCGTGACTACACGGGAAAGGACTGAACCATGCAGAGAGAACCTATCCTCGGAGTAAGGCATCTTTCCAAGACGTTCGGGACCAATCCCGTGCTTAAGGACATCAATTTCGATATATGTCAGGGAGACGTGATCTCGATCATAGGGCCTTCCGGTTCCGGAAAGAGCACGCTGCTCAGATGCATCAATCTCCTGGAGACGCCTACAGCGGGATCGATCCTGTTCAAAGGCAGAAACATCACGGAACTCGGAAAGGACGTATTCTCATACCGCGCCAAGGTGGGCATGGTGTTCCAGTCATTCAATCTGTTCGACAACCTGACGGTTATGGACAACTGTACACTGGGACAGATAAGGGTGCTTCACAGGAACAGGGAAGAAGCGGAGGAATATGCGCTTCAGATACTGTCCCGTGTCGGTATGGCTCCATACTGTAACGCGCGGCCGCGTCAGCTTTCCGGAGGACAGAAACAGCGTGTGGCCATAGCGAGAGCGATGGCGCTTGATCCGGAGGTCATACTGTTCGACGAGCCGACTTCCGCGCTGGACCCGGAACTCGTCGGCGAGGTCCTTGATGTAATGAGGGATCTCGCAGAACAGGGGATGACGATGGCTGTCGTCACCCATGAGATGGCTTTCGCAAGGCAGGTCAGCAGCAGGGTAGTCTTCATGGACGAAGGAGTCATCATGGAGGAAGGCGCCCCGGAGGAACTGTTTACCGACCCGAAAAACGACAGGACAAGAGAATTCCTGGGAAGATACCTGTCAAGATGATCACGGTCATCTGGTGATATGCCTGCTATTCTCCCTTCATATAACGATTCCCTGCTCACGAGAGATCGAAGCAGGGAATCGTTATATATTGCATTGTTTCAGCTGACAGTGAAAGACAGTTCCGCAGGACTAAGACCCGGAGCGCTGATGATCAGTTTTCCGGTGCCGGCAGTCCCGGTGGTCCTGACGTAGGTCCCCGTCATTCCGCCTTCCGCAGTCGCGCAGTCGGGACCGACGATGCTCATGGCTCCTTCCGCTCTGAAGGACACAGGCAACTGTGCGTAATGAGCGGTATTTCCGTTGCCGTCGGCGATCCTGATCCTTACGGCAGCCATGTCGTAGGTATCGCCCTCTGTCAGTTCAGCGGTATTGGCTCTGACTTCCAGATGGAGCTCAGCGGATGGGGTCAGCGTTCTGGAACGTATGACCTCTCCGTTCTTTACGGCATCCAGCCTCCAAACGGTGGTGTCTCCGCCCCAGTTGCTGACATATTTGCCGTAGAGCTCGACTGCGTCGGCGTAGGTCAACTTGTATCTCAGCATGATCCATGCGAGCTTCAGTTTGTCTTTGAGCGGCATGTCATTGATGCCGTATACGGACGCGGATACTAGGCAGTCGTGAAGCAGTTTCTCCAGTTTGCCGGAATAGCCGTCCTGCGATCTCAGCAGATCTCCAACCGTATCGTCGATAAGGACGGGACCGTGACGGAGCGCCTTGAGATCGGTGTCGCTGAATTCCCGGACGAAGGCGCCGTTCTTGTACAGGCGCACAGCGTCTGCGTTGGTGAACGCGTAGACTCTGCCCAGCATTCCTCCCGGATAGTCGCCGATATCCATGGTGGACCCTACTTCCAGGACAGGAGCATCGTCCTGCTGCATGGCGTATACGGCAGCGGCAAGTTTCGGGTTTCTGAACGCATCCATAACCCCGTGGTAGCACACCCTGTCGCCGGAACCGAAATCCTTATGGGTGGGATAGTCGAACATGCACCACTCCAGACACCCGGCGTGCTCACCGGACGCCATGGCTGCGTTCATGACGCGGGCGTGCCTGAGCGCGTGCTCCTGCCGGTCTTCCACTTTGTCGAATGTCTTGGTCGGGAACATGTGGCCGTTGGACTCCGA
>JAFYZY010000094.1 GCA_017548485.1 Oscillospiraceae bacterium
GACGCTGTCTTCGCACCGAAGCTCCTCACCAATCCCAACATCTTTTATCAGGAGGGCTGGCATATCGCCCAGGAGGACGGGAACTTCTCGTTCAACGGTGTCGTGTTCAACGAGATGAAAGGCGCCATGAGCAGCGCCGACAGCGTCGTGGGGTACGACCTGCAGAAAGCCGTCCTGCCCGGCACGAACTACGTGTTCAATTCCGGCGGCGATCCCGAACATATCACGGACCTGACGTATGAGCAGTTCTGCGACAGCTACAGGAAATATTACAGCCCCTCCAACTCCAGGATATTCCTGGACGGCGACGTGCCGCTCGACGAGACTCTGGAACTCATAGACAGCTATCTGTCCGGTTTCGAAAAGAGCTCTCCCGTCGGAGACATCTCCCTCGATATTCCATCTCCTCTTGAGATGGAAGATCTCTTCCCGGTGGGAGACGATGAGGACACGGCTGACAGGATGAGGGTCAGCCTCGCTAAAGTCATCGGCACCTGGGAAGACAGGGAAAAGATAGCCGCACTCGGCATACTCTCCTCCGTCATTGCCGGCACCAACGAATCGCCGCTCAAAAAGGCGATCATCTCCTCGGGACTCGCTCAGGAGTTCCGCGTAGATGCCGAGAACCCGATAGCGCTGCCGTATGTCGCCATATACTTCCAGAACGTCAAAGACGGGGAAGCGGAGAACGTCGTGTCCCTTATGAGGCAGACCGCTGCAAAGCTCGCCGATGAAGGGCTGGACAAGAGAGACCTCTACGCTGCCATCAATCATTACGAATACCAGACTAAGGATGTCCGCGAGCCTCAGGCTCTCATAAGATGCATAGAGTCCTTCAACAGCTGGCTCTACGGCGGAGATCCCCTGATGTACCTCGATCATTCCGGACTGTTCGACGCACTGCGAGGCATGGTGGAGAACGGCGGATTCGAGACGCTGCTCAGAGAGTTCTTTGCCGATCCCTCCGGCTGCGCGCTGCTGGTCTCCAGTCCGTCCAAGGACGTCACCAGGGATCTGCAGGCTTCCGAGGACAGAAGGATAGCGGAAGCGACCGCAGACTGGACGGAAGATGACAAAGAAGAGAACCGGATACTCAACGCCGGTCTTCTGGAATGGCAGTCCACTCCGGACACCCCCGAACAGACGGCAACGATACCCGTCCTGGATCTGGATGAGATAGACAGGGATCCGTCATACGTGGATACCCAGGTCCGTGTCATAAACGGCGTGACTGTGCTCAGCCACGACATCAACACCAACGGCATCGTGCATGAGACCCTGTACTTCAAACTGACCGATCTGGATTCCGCATCTCTCACAAAGTTTGCCTCCTGCACCGGCATGTTCACGAATCTGCCCACCGATAAATACTCCGTCGTGGAGCTTCAGCGCGAGATGAAGAACACCCTCGGACGCTTCTCCGTCTCATTGGAAGCCCGCAGTCTCGGAGACGACTATGACAAGTGCGTGCCGTACCTCACGGTCAGGTTCAGCAGCCTCAGAGATCTCGCACCGCAGGCCGAGAAGCTCGCAGTGCACATCATAACCTGCACCGATTTCAGCGATGAGACCGCCGTAAGGAATCTTGTCAAACAGCGCAATGAGAGCCTCAAGCAGTACCCCGTGACCAGCGGCCACACGCTCGCGAGATCTGTGGCTCTGTCGGGAGAGAACTCCTGCTTCGCAGCCTCCGAACTCCTTACCGGACTGTGCATGCTCAGATGGGTAAAGACTTTTGCGGAAGGTTTCGACGGACTGTTCGGAGATTATCTCGCACTGGTCAGGGAAACGCTGGTCAGAGCTGTCTGCACAGCCAGGCTCACCGTAAGCGTAACTGCCGACAGCAGCTACGAGTCCTCAGTGGCAGAACTGCTTCCGGAAGGGAACGGCTGCCCTGAATATGCAGCCTACAGCGCAGGACTTCCTGCAAAGACAGCGGTGGTCATACCTGCCCCTGTCGGATATTCATCCCAGGCTTTCTCATCGGGGAACTATGATCCAAGGCTGAGAGTTGCGGCACAGATGATCTCCTTCGCTTATCTCTGGAACGAAGTCAGGGTCAAGGGCGGAGCCTACGGCACCGGATTCGCGGTCAGACGCAACGCTTCTGTAAGCACCTATTCGTACAGAGACCCCAGCCCCGAGAAGAGCATAGCGGTCAACGGCACTATCGGAGATTTCCTCAGGGAGTTCTGCAGGAACGGCCAGAAGATAGACGGATTCATCATCTCCGCGATAGCTGACCTTGATCCCCTGATGTCACCGGCCGAGATGGGGCAGAGCGCGGACAACGACTGGTTCACCGGCTTCACAAGAGAAGACGCAGCAGAGGAGCGCAGGAAGATGCTCGAGATCACTTACGATGATCTCAGGCAGATCGCCGGTCTCACAGACAGGTTCGCTTCGCTGGCGCCGTACTGCATAGTGTCAGGCGAGTCTCTTATCACGGACAGAGATTCCGTGGAGATCATCAAGATCTGATGGCTGTCTCGGGATTCTATTTCGCATGGGAGAACTGGATCATCACGCTGTTCCAGTCTCTCTCCGGTCCTGCTGTCACCGCTCTGATGACATTCGTGACTCTCTTCGGGGAAGAATCCGTCCTGGTTCTGATGCTCGCATTCATATACTGGGGGCTTGACAGGGAACTGGGGGAGCGTATGGGGATCAATATCCTCACCTCCATCTGTTTCTGTCCTCTTGTCAAGAATCTCTTTCTCCGGTACAGACCGTACTTCGTGATCTCCGATGTCAGCTGCATAAGACCTGCCAGGCGCGGAGAGATCTACGACATCACCGTTCAGGGCTATTCATTCCCGAGCGGTCATGCATGCAGTTCCGCAGCCGCTTACGGCACCGTATTCGCTTCGTCGAACAGCCGGAAGGTCAAAGCTGCGTGCATCCTGCTCATCGCCCTGATCTGTATCTCGAGAGTGTACCTTGGCGTGCATTTCCCGACGGACGTGCTCGCAGGCGCCGCCATAGGAACTGCCGTAGTATTCCTCAACGGCATGCTTATGCGCAGGGAAGAGAACAGAAACACCGTTCTGCTCTGCATCATAGCCCTGTGCTCCGCAGGACTGTTTTTCTGCAGGACGGAGGATTACTTCACCAGCTACGGCGTCCTGACAGGCGGACTCGCGGGGATGATGTTCGAGAGGAAGCACGTTGGCTTCGGAAAAACTGATCGATTTCTCATCATGCTGTCCAGAACAGCAGGAGGCATCGCAGTATTCCTTGCTGTGAACTGGCTGTTCAGGACCGCCTTCGGGCATATAGATTCAACAGAGTATGTATCGCTTATTCTGAGAGCGGTAAGATACGCGGCATCGTCCTTCATCGCGATAGGGCTTTATCCATACGTCTTCAGACTGGAAAAGAACTGATAACCAGATTCAAAAAAGGGCACCGGATACTATATCTGGTGCTTTTTGAGTGTAAAAATTCGTAATCATTCAAGATATTGAACTCGGAAAAAACTCAAATATATAATTATTCCGTTGTTTTTTCACCCACTCATTTTATTACGATGGATTACGATCTTACACAGTTTCTGGTTCCGGATTTCTATGAGCAGTTCAGCTGCAAATGCGGTGAATGCCGCAGCAGCTGCTGCGAAGGCTGGGACGTGGTCATCTCGCAGAAAGAATACTTCGACATACTGGGCATCCAGTCCACGGAGGAGATCCGCAGCAGGATCTCCAGAGCTTTCTATATACCCAAAGACGCTTCTCCCGAGAGATACGCCGTGCTCAACCATGACTGGCTGGGCAACTGCCCGCTGCGCTCGGAAGACGGCCTGTGCCTTCTGCACGCGGCGGAAGGTGAGACTTCGCTTCCCGACGTATGCAGGCTCTATCCCCGCACCATCAGGAAAGATCTGTGCGAGGCATCGCTTTCAAACAGCTGCGAGCGCGTCATCGAGCTGCTCGTGAACAGGAAAGATCCGCTCAGGTTCGTTTCCAGGGATATCGGCTCCGTCGGCACAGGCTACGAACCGCCCTACAGGATGTCTCTGCGCATGCAGTGCATCGGTATCATCCAGGACAGGAACTCGTCCCTGGCGCAGAGTTTTGAGTCGGTAGGGCAGCTTATCAGCGGAAAACGAGCGGAGAAGAGATCCTTTGAGGAGTGCCTTGCCGTTATGTTCAGCTTCTGCGAGAACTACTCCGACAATGACAGCAGCATAAAAGAATACTGCGACAACGCGATGAGAAAGCTCAGAGGTATCACCGAGTCCGAGTACGACAAGAGAAGATATCTTCTCAAGACCATGTTCCCGGATATAGAGATGATCCAGGAGAACGTTATGGTCAATCACTTCTTCGTGGAGAAGTTCCCGTATTCCGAGACCAGGGAGAACGAGACAGAGGAGTACGAGAGCCTCTGCGCTCTGCTGTGCTTCATAGGAGTGCTGGTCGCAGGAAACCTTGAACGCATCAACGGTATGAACGATCTCGTGGACCTGCTGGCTGCGGCGTTCAGGGTAATGGAGCACTCCGCTTTCCATTACAACGCTCACGTGCTGCTGGACAGAGCCGGTTTCGGCGAACCGGAGACTGCCGGAAGCCTGCTGGAGTACAGCCTCTGAAACCGGCAATTTCATCATTGCTGTTCACGAAGTGCCGCAATTGTTATACAATGGAGACAGAAGATCATCTGGAGGTACTGAAATGTCTAAATATCAGGATGAGTTTGGCGCTTCCGTTAAGAAGATAGAGAATCTCCTCACCAACGGGGAGAACATAATCTGGCACGGAAAGCCCAAGAGATTCGCTTTCATATTCAACAAGTGCGCTTTCATGTTTCCGATCGCGCTTCTCTGGTTCCTGTTCGACTTCTTCTTCATCTACATGATGGCGAAATCCGGAGCCTTCTCCGCGGTCGATTCGGTATGGTTCATAGTCTTCGTGATAGGGTTCTTCGTACTGCACCTCTTCCCGGTATGGACATGGGTATACAACGTCATGACCGCCGGCAAGCGCTGGGACAACACTGAATACGTGCTGACCGACAAGAGGATAATAATCATCACCGGATTCGTGAACCTCAACGTGGACTCGGTATTCTACACCGACGTGTCCAACGTGAGCCTCAGATACAGCCTGTTCGACAAGATGCTGGGAGTGGGCGACATCTATTTCGAGCTCGCCAATTCATCCAGATCCTTCCTCGACGTGACAGATCCCGAAGAGATCTACACGATGGCCCAGAAGATAGTGATGGATATCCAGACAGACATCCACTATCCCAACAGCCTGAGGCCCGAGAGCAATCCCGGATACACCACGACATATCTTCCCTGAATACAAGAAGATCCCCGATCCGAAAGGACCGGGGATAATTATGTGCAGTTAAAGTGTTCAGACGTTCTCTCTTATCATCAGTCCCGCGCCTCCGAAGATCAGAGCCAGGATCGCGATGAACTTGATCATGGATGTGGACACCACGTAGATGTGGACGTTGAGAACGATCACGATGATCAGCGCGATGGTGGAAAGCGCCAGGAGCAGTTCGAATATCACCGACCTGTATATCACGAAGAGCGCCAGGATCACGCACCAGAAGATGAGGATCATGGGGCCTGTATTGTATCTGCCCATATGGGTGAAGGAGAAATCTCCGACACGCACGATCGTAAAGAAAAGGAATACGCCGATCACGGTCATCGCCAGACCGAGATAGAACATTAACGAATTCTTCTTCATTGTCTGCACCTCCGAGGATCACTGCAGTATATATATCACATTGCCGCGGGAAAATTAAGTATATTCTTTGAACAATCGGTTTGACAGCTGTGATAAGATAGTCCTGTTGCCCAAAAGCATAGAAAAGGAAAAAAAGCCATGAAATATGACGTTGTTATAGTCGGCGCCGGTCCCGGAGGGATCTACACCGCGTATGAACTGACCAGGCTCCGTCCCGGGCTCTCGGTCTGCGTGCTGGAAGCTGGAAAGCCTCTGGAACAGAGGAAATGCCCTATAGACGGAGTCAACATAAAGTCCTGCATAGGCTGCAGGCCCTGCTCCATCATGAACGGCTTCGGCGGCGCCGGAGCATTCTCGGACGGCAAGTACAACATAACCAATGACTTCGGCGGCACACTTCATGAGTACATCGGCAAAGACAAGGCTCTGCAGCTCATGAACTA
>JAFYZY010000009.1 GCA_017548485.1 Oscillospiraceae bacterium
CCTGAGGCCGGAAGCCACGGGATACGGAGCCATATACTACCTGCAGAACGTTCTCAGTCATTTCAACGATGATATTAAAGGAAAGACGATAGCTGCTTCCGGTTACGGCAACGTCACCTGGGGCGTGTGCAAAAAGGCTGCAGAATTAGGCGCAAAGGTAGTCACCATCTCCGGAAGACACGGTTACGTGTATGATCCCGACGGTGTCAACACTGAGGAAAAACTCAACTGCCTGCTGGAGATAAGAGCTTCAAAGGACGGCACGGTCAAGGACTATGCAGACAGATTCAACGTTCCCTTCTACCCCGGTCAGAAGCCCTGGGGAGTCAAGGCTGATATCTATATGCCGTGCGCAACTCAGAATGAAGTCGGCATGGAGGAGGCAAAAGCCATAGCCGAGAGCGGCGCCAGGTACTACATCGAAGTCTCCAACATGCCTACTCTCAATGATGCCATGTCTTTCCTGCGCAGCCAGGATCATCTGACGGTAGCTCCTTCCAAGGCAGTCAACGCGGGCGGAGTCGGAGTATCGGCTCTGGAGATGGCCCAGAACTCCGAGCGCCTTGTATGGACCGCTGAGGAGGTGGACGAACACCTCAAGGCGATGATGGCAAATATTCATGACTCATCCGCCGTAGCAGCGGAGGAATACGGTCTGGGATATGACCTTGTCTCCGGAGCAAATATCGCGGGATTCAGCAAGGTAGCCACCGCGATGATGGAGCAGGGCGTCTTCTAAAACAGATTCGACAGATATTTGAAAAGGCATCGCCCGGTGGCCGGGCGATGCCTTGTTAATGTCTCTGATAGTCTTGATCCTGGATTCAGCTACTCACCGAGGGCCAGTTCGTAGAAATCGGTAGCCAGTATCATCGTGGTAAGATTCCTCTTGCATTCGACCACCTTGTTCATGACTTCCACGTAGTTCTCAACAGCGGTTTCCGACAGCTTCAGTCCGTCGTTCAGAGTGAACTCCTGGGTAAAGGAGTTGTAATAGCCGTTGTCGCTCCTCCAGCTCTTCGAGCTGAAGATCACGAGTCCATCCCCGCTGCTGAGCATGTCCGAACCCGGGAGCATTCTTGAGTCATACTCCAGTCCCAGCAGGTTGGAAACCGTGGGAAGGATATCGACCTGCGTGCAGACCTTATCCACCACTACCTTCTCCTCCATGGAGCCGGTCCACATGATGAGCGTGTTGCGGTATACTTCCGTGTCCAGATACCTCTCGTTGCAGTTTCGCGCATCCTCTGACGTGCCGTAATTCATGCCGCGCAGCTCTCCAACAGCTTCAACTGCCGTATAGGGAATGTGATCCGCGACCGCCACTATCAGGGTCCTGTCAAGCTGTCCGGCTTCTTCCAACCCTTTAAGAAGAGCCTCCAGCGCTCTGTCGACTTCCATAACGGTGGCCATGTACGCCTTGGTCTCATCAGACCAGTCGTATGCTTCCAGCTCGTCACGGTACTGGTTAGCTATCCAGCTCCAGCCGTACGGCGTATGCCCGGAGATCGTCATGTAATAGACGTTGAACGGTACTTCATCTCCGACATACTGTTCCATGGTGTTCTCTATCATGAAAGTGTCGCGCTGCGGCCACTTATACCCTCCGGAGCCCCATTTCTCACCTTTCAGGCCGTTGCCGAGATAATGCCAGTCATGGTACTCCAGGTTGCTCATGGTCCGCTCGCGGTCGTACATCTCCCATCCGTTGTGGAATCCTATGTTGTGGTATCCGAGGCGGGAGAGCTGTTTTCCGAGAGAGAAATAACAGTTCGTTCCGAGTCTGCCGCTCTCCTGCAGGCTCATCGGGCTTCCCTGTTTGGGATACAGTCCCAGAAGGTTCTGGCACTCGCCCGCATTCGTGCTTCCAAAATACAGCGGTGTATAGAAATTGTTGAATACGAAACATTCGTTTGACAGCTTGTACAGCGTCGGCGTCAGCTCCTCACAGATGCCGGCACCGGAAAAAGCCTCAAGGCAGAGGAACACCACATTATATCCCTCGAACATGCCGGTGTATTCGTTCTTGTTGGTCGGTTTGACGGAATTCATATAAGATGCCAGCCACTGGACCCTGCTGTCCTTGCTTTCCATCAGAGACGCGAAATCCACGTTCATGACCTGCGGTGACCTGTCTATGGGCTCCGCCTCCGGTCCCGGTTCAGGCTCAGGCTCGGTCCCGATGGGTTCGGGCAGCTGTTCTATAGGAATATCCGATATATCCGGCTCCATAACGGTATCCGGGAACAGTTTATGATAGATATCCAGGCGTATCATCGTCATGAGTCCGAGCCTCTCGACCTGAAGGTCCAGATTTTCGTCCATGTGATACAGTTTGTACGGAGTCATATCTCCCCCGCCCCATTCCAGCCCGGTCAGATACAGTCCGGCGAAGTGGAAAGCGAATGCCATCGCGATCATGACCACGGCAGCGATCATCCTCATGATGATCCTGCGCCTGTGTCCCGGTATCTCTTCTCCGGAGGAGATGCTGTCGGATACCTTCCTGCCACGCCGGGCGGGAAGGACCGCTCCGATCACCACCGGAACCAGAAGCAGCGCAAGATATAGCGCGTTGTCCATAACTGTGGTCTTTATGATATCGATATAGTCATACAGTCTGTTCTCAGCTGCAGTTCCAAGAGTCGTAGGAGGATAATAGGACTGCAGGATCAGATAGCCCACGCTCTCGGCAGCGAAGACAAGCCACAGGAGCACAAGCATAATGACCCTGACTGTCTTTTCCGCTCTGTCCGCCAAAAGTGACAGAATAAAACTGAATACAAGACCGAAAGAGACTGAGAAAGCAAGATATATGGGACAGAAGAACAGTTCGGTCTTCATCCTCACATGAAGAGCCATCTCCATCCAGATGATGGCGATCGGCATGATCAGATACGTTATCAGGTTGTGGGATCTTCTGCGTGTCACCGCATTCCTCCGTTAGTCAGACTCTGTTGACAGATCATATATCTAAATATAAAACTACTGTATTATCATTCTGTGAACAGTAAAAAAGCATCGCTGTTCTGTGTGCCTTTTTTTCCTTACAGCAAAACACCCTTTGCGCCCAGTTAAGTGACTGTTCGGGCAGCAAAGGATGTCAGATGGTGAGACACCGGAGATTCGAACTCCGGACACCCTGCTTAAAAGGCAGGTGCTCTGCCGACTGAGCTAGTGTCTCAAATGCGCCTTGTAATTATAGAAAACTGCTTGTAAAATGTCAATTGCCACTTATTGTCCCTTATTTGCACATACTGGGACAAGCTGTGGAAATATTACGCGCCCAACTGACCCCTTTTCCGAGGAAGTAGAATGACCGACTTCAATGACATCGCTTCCAGGCTCGCATCCCTGGATAATGAAAACCCGACAGACTATTCGAAACTCAGGGAGGAGACCGAGAACGCGCTTCTCTGTATCCTTTCCTCCATGTTTCCCCTGCATACCCGCTACGGATCCTGTGACGGCGATGAGCTTATCACGTCAGAGGAATACCTGCGCCGGGCTTTCGGTCATCTCACTTCTGCCCTGTCACATGTCATGACGGCGGAAGAAGCGGCTGACTGCTCTGATCTGCTTCTGTCGCGTCTGCCGGGCATCAAGGAAATACTTCTCACAGACGTGGAAGCAGCATACGAGGGAGACCCTGCAGCCAAGAGCACTGATGAGGTGATACTGACATACCCCGCGTTCACTGCCATCGGAGCCTACAGAGTCGCCCATGAGCTCTATGTGCATCAGGTCCCACTGATACCCAGGATAATGACCGAATACGCGCACCGCGTGACAGGAATAGATATCCACCCCGGGGCGACTATCGGAAAGAGGTTCTTCATTGACCACGGAACAGGCGTCGTCATAGGAGAGACGACGACCATAGGCGAGCATGTCAAGCTCTACCAGCATGTGACGCTCGGTGCGAAAAGCTTTGAAGTCGCAGAAGACGGCAGCCTGGTCAAGGGCATCAAGCGCCACCCGGATATAGGAGACAATGTCGTCGTATATGCAGGAGCGACCATCCTGGGAGGCGACACCCGCATCGGAAACAACTGCGTGATAGGGGGAAACGTCTGGCTGACTCATTCGGTTCCAGACGGTGAGACTGTCATCGCAGCTCACATGAAAGAACACCGGAGAAAAACGATATAACCCTATATACAGAAAAGCCGGAGCATGACGCTCCGGCTTTTTGTTGTGAAAGCAAACTGTTTACTCTGCTCTCTCTGCGAGCGCTTCGTAACGGTTCTTGGCGTTCTGTTCAGCCTTCTCGAACAGGACTTCCGCGCGCTCCGGGAAGGAGCGGGTCAGGGATGAGTATCTCGCCTCACCCATGATGAAGTCGCGGTAGCTTCCCGTAGGAGCCTTGCTGTCGAGCTGGAACGGATTCTTTCCTTCTGCCTTGAGGCGAGGATCGTATCTGAAGTTGTTCCAGTAGCCTGCATCCACGGCCTTCTTCATCTCGGACTGGCAGTTGGTCATGCCGCCTTTGATGTTGTGCATCTCGCAGGGTGCGTAGCCGATGACGAGGGACGGTCCGTGATAGGACTCGGCCTCCGTGAGGGCCTTCAGGGTCTGATTCGGGTCAGCGCCCATGGCAACCTGTGCGACATAGATGTAGCCGTAGGACATTGCGATGTCGGCGAGGCTCTTCTTGGCGATCTCTTTACCGGCAGACGCGAACTGTGCGACCTGACCGATCTGGGATGCCTTGGAAGCCTGTCCGCCGGTGTTGGAATAGACCTCTGTGTCGAAGACCATGATGTTGACGTCTTCTCCGGAAGCCAGGACATGGTCCAGACCGCCGAATCCGATATCGTATGCCCATCCGTCTCCGCCGAAGATCCAAATGGACTTCTTGGACAGATATTCCTTGTTCTCAAGGATGTACTTACGGTCTTCGCAGTCGCAGTCGAGCTTCTCCAGTTCAGCGACGAGAGCTTCGGTGGCAGCACCGTTCTTGTTTCCGTCGGTGAATGTGTCGAAGTATTCAGCAGCAGCGGCCTTGAAGGACTCGGGTGCATCTTCTTTGCCGGCAAGAGCCTCAACTTTGTCCTTGAGAGCATTCCTGATGGCATTCTGGCCGAGCATCATGCCGAAGCCGTGCTCTGCGTTGTCCTCAAAGAGGGAGTTGGCCCATGCAGGTCCGCGTCCTTCCTTGGTCTTCGTATAGGGGGATGTCGCAGCCGGGCCGCCCCAGATCGAGGAGCATCCGGTCGCGTTGGAGATATACATATGATCTCCGAACAGCTGTGTCACGAGTCTCGCATAGGAGGTCTCAGCGCAGCCTGCGCAGGAGCCGGAGAACTCAAGCAGCGGCTTCTTGAACTGGCTGGTGATGACATTGAGTGCGGGAGAGATCTCTTTCTCGTCCACGTTGGCCACACAGTAGTCGAACACCTTCTGCTGGTCTTCCTGGGACTCTCTGTCCACCATCTTCAGTGACTGAGTCGGGCAGACACCGATGCAGACTCCGCATCCCATGCAGTCCAGCGGACTGACAGCCAGAGCGAACTTGTAGCCGGCCTTGTTTACAAGAGCGGCCTTGGGAGCATACTTGATGTTCTCGGGTGCTGCTTCGGCTTCCTCATCAGTGAGGGCGAAGGGGCGGATCGTGGCGTGCGGGCAGACGAAAGCGCATCTGTTGCAGGCTACGCAGGTCTCGGGGTTCCACTCAGGAACGGAGACTGCTACGCCGCGCTTCTCGTATGCGGACGCTCCGAGCTCGAATGTTCCGTCGACGTGATCGCTGAAGGCGGAGACGGGAACTGAATAGCCGTCCATGAGTCCGACAGGTGCGAGGATGGTATCGACCATCTTGACGAGCTTCTCGGGTCCTTCACGCTTTACGGGCTCGGTCTCGTCGACTGCATCGGCCCATTCTGCCGGGACGTCGATCTTGACATATGCGGTGACGCCGGCGTCGATGGCCTTGTAGTTCATATCGACGACATCCTGGCCGTGGCGCAGATAGCTCTTGAGTGCCGCTTCCTTCATGTGATCGACTGCCTCTTCGATGGGCATGACGTTGGCGAGTGCGAAGAACGCAGACTGAAGAGTCGTGTTCGTGCGCTTGCCCATTCCGATGGAAGCTGCGATGTCGATGGCATTGATGGTGTAGAGCTGGATGTTATTTCTGGCGATGTAGCGTTTTGCCTCGGCGTTGAGATGCTCGCCAAGCTCCTCGGGAGTCCACTGGCAGTTGATCATGAACACGCCGCCCGGCTTTACGTCGTTGACCATCTTGTATCCTCTGGTCACGTATGACGGGTTGTGGCAGGCTACGAAGTCAGCTTTGTTGATGTAGTATGGGCTCTTGATAGGATGATCTCCGAAGCGCAGGTGGGAAATCGTCACGCCGCCTGTCTTCTTGGAGTCATACTGGAAATAAGCCTGTACGTACTTATCGGTATAGTCTCCGATGATCTTGATGGAGTTCTTGTTCGCGCCGACCGTTCCGTCGCCGCCGAGTCCCCAGAATTTGCACTCGATGGTGCCTTCCGCCGCTGTATTGGGAGCGGGCTTCTCTTCCAGAGACAGATGTGACAGGTCATCGTTGATACCGAGCGTGAAGCGGGGCTTAGGATCATCCTTTGCAAGCTCGTCATATACTGCGAAGATGCTTGCAGGAGGTGTATCCTTGGAACCGAGTCCGTAGCGGCCGCCGATAACAGTGTCGATCTTCCTTCCCTGAGAGGCAAGAGCTGCGACAACGTCCATGTAGAGAGGCTCACCGAGGGATCCGGGCTCCTTCGTACGGTCAAGAACAGCTATCTTCTTGACTGTTGCGGGGATGGCTTCAACAAGTTTCTCAGCAGAGAAAGGACGATAGAGGCGTACCTTCACGAGGCCGACCTTCTCACCTTTCGCGGTGAGGTAATCGATGACTTCTTCTGCGACGTCATTGATGGAGCCCATGGCGATGATGACGCGTTCTGCGTCCGGAGCGCCATAATAGTTGAACAGGCGGTAATCAGTGCCGAGCTTGGCATTGATCTTGCCCATATACTCTTCCACGACTGCCGGAACGGCATCATAGAAGGCATTGTTGGCCTCACGATGCTGGAAGAAGATATCGTCGTTCTCGTGAGAGCCGCGCATCACGGGATGCTCGGGGTTGAGTGCGCGCTTGCGGAATGCAGCGACTGCATCCATGTCGCACATCTCCTTGAGGTCCTCATAATCCCAGACTTCAATATTCTGAAGCTCATGGGATGTGCGGAAGCCGTCAAAGAAGTTGAGGAAAGGAACGCGGCTCTTGATAGCTGCAAGATGAGCTACGGGAGACAGGTCCATGACCTCCTGGGGGTTTGTCTCAGCGAGCATCGCAAATCCTGTCTGACGGCAGGCCATCACGTCTGAGTGGTCGCCGAAGATGTTCAGGGCATGGGATGCTACCGCGCGTGCGGAGACGTGGAAAACAGCGGGAAGCAATTCGCCGGCTATCTTGTACATGTTGGGGATCATGAGCAGCAGTCCCTGAGACGCCGTATAAGTCGTCGTGAGAGCGCCGGCTGCGAGTGATCCATGCACAGTACCGGAAGCGCCTGCTTCCGACTGCATCTCGGCGACCTTTACCGTGGTGCCGAAGATGTTCTTCTGTCCCGCTGCTGACCACTGATCAACATAGTCAGCCATCGGGCTGGACGGAGTGATCGGATAGATTCCGGCCACCTCAGTGTATGCATATGATACATACGCTGCAGCATTGTTGCCGTCCATGGTCTTTTTGTTTCTTGCCATTAGGATCCTCCAATTTTCTAATACAGTATTAAAAAACTGCGCTTATAGTTATTCTAACATCACGCTATTTCCGTGTGAAGTACTCAGAGCCAAAAAACGGCTGTCCGTTCCTCTTCTGCCTTCTGTTGTCAGTCCGTTGTCTATCGGATATAATTATCAGGACAGTTATTGAATACATATTGCCATCGTTTATTTATAAGGAGCTCTAATGGACCCCGACGGCTGGCGGATCGCCGCGCTTATCATTTCATCAGTTTTCTGCATTGTTGTATCACTTCTGACCGGTGCCGATATCCGTGAATCATCACAGGAAGACACCTCAAGATACGGTCTGGGTGTTTCGGTGCGTTCTGTCACCGGCATCATTGTAGCCGTAGTTTTGTCAGTGATCGCATCAATGCTGTTTTTTATGCTTCTTGACGGTGTTACCGGATCAGAGATCCTCAGGATAGTCCTGTCGGTACTTCTGTCGCTGCTGTTTTTCTCTCTGTTCATCCTGATGCCGTTTTTTATCGGGCAGGCGTGGAGCGAGAAACTGTATCCATTATCCTCCGCTCTCGCTATACCTCTCGGAATACTGGCTCCCCTAACGCAGATCCTCATGCTTCCTTCCCGACTGGCTGTTCATGCTGCCGGTGCCGAGAAGGAACTGACCGAGATCACGGAGGAAGACGTTCTCGAACTGGTGGATACGGCGGAAGAAGACGTGATCGACAGCAATCAGAAGGAAATGATAGGAAACATCTTCGAACTGGATGATGTCGACTGCGCCGATATAGAGACACACCGCACCGAGATAGTCGGTGTGCCTGTCGACAGCGACATACAGGATGTGGTCGATCTCGCGATAGAAAGCGGTTTCAGCCGGATCCCCGTCTTTCAGGACAGCCTGGACGACATTCTCGGTGTATGCCATGTCAAGGACCTGCTTCCCCTCCTTGCCTCAGATCAGGAGGACCTGAGCCTCGACAAAGTGATGAGGCCGGTCATTTACGTGCCCGAGACATACAAGGCATATTCGCTTCTGCGCGATTTCAGACAAAACAAATCGCATCTCGCGGTAGTTGTCGACGAATACGGCGGGACGTCAGGCATCGTCACCATGGAAGATATTCTGGAATCCATAGTCGGTGATATTCAGGATGAGTACGACAAGGAAGAAACGCTTCTGCAGGTCCTGGAGGACGGCACCGTGGTGAGCGACGGATATGCGGAGATACTTGACGTGTTTGATGCTCTGGGCGTCGAACCTCCCGAGGATGCTGACGAAGAGTACGACACGATAGGTGGTCTTGTGACCGACCTCCTCGGCTATATCCCGCAGGCCGGCGACAGCGCGACCTGTTCCTACGGAGGTCTGGACTTCACGGTCCTTAAGGCAGACGGCAGGCGCATAGAGGAGATACATTCCAAACTCTCAGAGTAAAATCTGCACATGAAAGGAGGTCCCCGCGGGGACCTCCTTTTTATTGACCGCTCATCAGCGGTTCTTTATTACTTCTTTGCCGGTGAATATGAGTTCATATCCTTCCGATGTTTTCTCGTATACTTCCTGATCTTCTCTGAACTCGAGTATCTTGAGCATCTCATCATCCAGATCTTCTATGGCATACCTGTCCGTTCGCTTGACAGGCACCGTCATGCACACCCAAAGAGCCGCTATAAAAGCGACCGGTGCAAGGATCGGCAGGCCCGTCGGCGCGGCGGCCAGAAGCTCATCCGCTGCACGCCCGATATCCGCAGGATCGGAAACGCTGAAAAACCCTTTCCAGTACCAGAGGACCAGAGCGAGGATCAAAAACGGCAGGCATATGAACGGAAGCGCGCTCTTCTGCGCTCCGAGAGCGGCAAAAATGATCTCCAGGGAGAACACCAGCAGCATTGTGAGGAGCCCGACCAGAAGCAGTTTTATATGCTGTCCAAAGCCGGTGAACCCGCTGCCGCCGATCAGACGGACGGCCGCGCAGAATATGACCGCACCGATGCAGTAGGTGCTCATCGGCGCCCAGAAAGCGAACAGCGCTTTGGCAAGACAGCGGGTCTTGAGATCGGCTCCGCATCTCGATGCAAGTTCCCATTTTCCTGACAGTATCTCGTCAAAAACGAACAGTTTTGAAACGATCATCCTGCTGATGATTATGATGACGGTGGCCAGGACCGCATAGACATATACTGCGCCTTCCGATGAATCAAACAGATATCCGGGCAGCCTGTCCGCCGCCGAAGGCAGCAGAGCAGGAAGCGCAAACACTACACAGCAGCAGACTGCCGCCAGGACCACTGCATACAGCAGCCTCACCGGCAGAGCGGCGCCGGAAGCCCGTGCAGCGCTCAGAAAGAAGTCAACGAAAGACTGTTCTTTTTTCTTCATCTCATTTTGCAGAAAACACAGACCGGATCTTTTGCTTTCTGTCTCCTCCTCAAAAACTGTTACTGATGAGTTCAGATCTTAGGTGTTGCTTTGAATACTTCTTTATATGCGATTGAGAAACCTTTATCTCCGTTCCTCAGATCTTCTACCGGGACACCCGCGGCTATCGCGGCATCTATCGCATCCTGCTCTCCGGCAGTGCTGTCCTCGGCTCTGCGGATCTCAACTATATCGCGGTCTGTCTCAACGGTGAACCTCTCGTCCTCAGACAGTTTCGCTTTGATCTCTTCCGCCTGATCGGAATGGAACAGTACAAGTGCGGAGCGGTTGTCCTCAATAAAACTCTGATATGAACCGCCGAATACGGGATTGCCGTAATGGATCGCGAGAACTCTGTTCGCAACAGATCTGAGCAGTCTCGGAGAATGACCGGCCACTATCACTGTCTTTCCGGCATCCGCAAGGAGCCTGAATGCTCCGCAGGCGGAAGTGACGTCGACTTCTTCTATCTCGAACTGGGGATCATTGATCAGAATGACCGGCGTGCTGCTGAACGATACCGCAGCAAGCAGGACCAGCATCCTCTGTGAATAACTGAGTGATTCCAGTTCAAGTCCGCCGAGGTCTTCCATTCCTAGCTTTTCAAGCACCGGCAGGATGTTGGCTTTCTTCTCTCCCGTCATCCCTGTGAGCCAGTCGACAGTGCGGCTCTTTTTATCGATCAGTCTGTCGGATCCTATATAAAGGATATCGTCACGTGTGAGTTTCCTGCTGCCAAGCATTACCGTTCCGTCCGCGATCTCTTCCGGACGGGCGATCGCTCTGACGAATGCGTATGCGCAGAACGGGACACTGCTTATCACTGCCGTGCAGCTTCCCACCGGGAATCCGAGCGTGACCTCCTTGAAGGAAGGATAACTGCAGTCCGTCTCGTTCACATAATATTTTGATGTAAGCCCGTTTACCTTAAGGATCTCTTCCCCGAGCTGCGCGAGGTTGTTCTCATTGTACAGCCACGAGTCGTTCGTAAGCACTGCGGCTGCAAGTCCGTCGACGGCTGCATCGAAATCGAAGCTGTCTGTCTCAGGATTTTCCTGAACGTCGTCAGATCCTGTCCGTCCTTCAGGCATATCCGGTTCGGAGTCAGCAGACATATAGGCCTCTTCTGTGGTATCTTCCTCCGGAACAGTATCTGCAGGTTCGGAAAGACGCTCCGTGTCATCAGCTTCTTCAGTTGTCTCGGGAAGCTCCCCGTTTTCCGTCTCAGCTGCTTCACCGGCAGAAACATCGGCTTCAGCCGGTTCCTCAGTGATCGGCGTTACCTTGTCTGCAGGTACCGTATCGTCTATGATCGTGAAATCGGAAACATCGAGTTCATCTGTTTCGTCAAACGGTTCCAGAAGACCGCTGAGATCCAGCTGGGCAGTAAACTGATCCATAAGATCCGAGAAAGACTGCTCGCTGCTCTCTGTCTCCTCTCCGAAGAAGTCAGCATCGGAATCTATAAGTTTGAATGACTCAAGAGCATCATCAAGATCAGTGTCTGCGGTGAGCGCCACCGTCTGATCTTCCTCATGTTCCGCTGCCTCTTCGGCTTCGGTGAAATCTTCATCTGCCGCAGGTTCTTCAGTTCCGGGTTCTGTACCTTCCGGTTCGATGGCTGTATCATCCGCCGATGTCTCTTCGGTTTCGGGTTCCGATTCTTCTTCGACTTCGGTGAGAGTCTCCTCCGCTGCAGGTTCCTCGGTCTCAGGTTCCGCTTCCTCTTCTACCTCGGTAAACGTCTCTTCCGCTGCAGCCTCCTCAGTCTCAGGTTCTGATGCTTCTTCGACCTCGGTGAACGTCTCTTCCGCTGCAGGTTCTTCAGTCTCAGGCTCTGATACTTCTTCGGCCTCGGTGAACGTCTCTTCCGCTGCAGGCTCCTCGGTCTCAAACTCCGCTGTTTCCTCGACATCGGTGAACGTATCTTCCGCTGCAGGTTCCTCGGTCTCAGGTTCCGCTTTCTCTTCCACCTCGGTAAGCTTCTCTTCCGCTGCAGGCTCCTCAGTCTCAGGCTCCTCTGCCCCTTCGGCTTCGGTGAATGTCTCATCAGCTGCAGGTTCCTCAGTCTCGGGCTCTGCTGTTTCTTCGTTCTCTGTGAGTGACTTTACTTCATCAGAATCTGATGTCTCAGGCTCTGTCTCTGTAACAGACGGCGGAAAAATATCTATGACATTATAAATATCGGTATCA
>JAFYZY010000095.1 GCA_017548485.1 Oscillospiraceae bacterium
GAGGTTCGCCTCGACAAGTTTCTGTTTTTCGGCAATGATGTCGAATTTCTTTTTCTGTTTCTTTTTGTCTCTGCTGTTGTTGCTTGTTGCCAAGTCTTTACACCTCCTTTTAGTTCCGGTTCCGCGCAATGATGCGGATCAGGGGAGGGGCAAAAGAAAAAACCTGAAAGGCGTCTTGGGCTCTTCAGGCATCGTTCTCGGCACTATAACAGTCGTACAGTCAGTTTCCGGTCTGGTGAAAAACCGGAATGGCCGTACACATATATAAGTGCTTCAAACTACTTCGCCCAACGCCTTGATCGTTGTTCTCCAAGTTTTTCACCTCCTTGAAAAGATAAACGGATTATAACACAGCAGCGCGCTGAATTGAACCCCGTTTTCAGCAAAAACAGGCAAAAACCGCAGTTAACGGATATAATTAAAAGCGGTGCCGTAGGGCACCGCAGAAAGCAGCAAAACTCATTGAGAGGGTATTGTATTGTACAGAGTATTTGTTATAAACCCGGGTTCCACATCCACCAAGGTGGCGCTTTTTGAGGACGGCGGGAACGTCTGGGAGAAGAAGATCTTCCATGAGTCTGAGGAACTGGCGGCATACAGCTCCGTCAACGGTCAGCTGGACTACAGATACGGCATCATCTGCAGAACGCTGGAAGAGGACGGTATAGATCTCACGGGGATCGATGCCATCGCGTGCCGGGGAGGCAGCTCCTGTACTGTCGAGAGCGGGGTGTACAGAGTAGGGGAGAAACTGATAGAAGATACGAGAAATGCCGCGGGCGGATCAGAGCACGCCTCCATGCTGGGAGTCCAGCTGGGGGAGATGTTCCGCAAGCGCTTCGGGGGGCAGCTCTTTACGAGAGACCCGATCGTGGTGGACGAGTACAGCGACCTTGCCAGGATGACCGGAATAAAGGGGCTTTACCGTTCGATCTCATCGCACGCTCTCAACCAGAAGGCTGTCGCCAGGAGATACGCGGCAGAGACCGGAAGAAGATACGAGGATATGGACCTTATCGTGGCCCATATAGACGGAGGGATCACCGTCGCAGCCCATAAGCACGGGAGAATGGTGGACTGCAACAGCGGAGCCGGAGGAGACGGACCATACACTCCCAGCAGGATCGGCAGCACGGGAGTAGCCGATCTCGTGAGGTCGGATCTCATCAGGGATCCCGAAAGGGCTTATCACATGTGCAACACCGGAGGAGGGCTCACCGATCTTCTGGGGACTAATGATGCAGATCAGGTCCTCAGGATGATAGAGAACGGAGATGCCGCGGCAGAGAGAGCCTGGAACGGCATGATCTACCAGATCTGTAAACAGATAGGTGCCATGGCCGCGGTGCTGGAGGGCAGAGCGGAAGCGATCCTGCTCACCGGAGGGCTCGTGAGGTACGGCAGTATCACAGAGGGGATCCGCCGCAGCTGCGGATGGATCGCACCGATACATGTCTATCCCGGTGAAGCGGAGATGGAGGCTCTGGCTGACGGCGCGCTTGAAGCGCTCAAAGGGGAGATCGAGCCCAGAGAGTACACCGGAGTTCCGGTGTTCAGCGGGTTCGCAGATCAGTGACGGTTCAGTCCAGACCGTATTCCTTCATCTTGCGGTAAAGGGTCGCTTTGCTTATCCCGAGAGCCTGGGCTGCGGCGAGTTTCCCGTTCGGACCGGTATATTTCAGAAGAGCCTCTTTAATGAGGCTCTTTTCGTTTTGTCTCAGATCCAGATCTATCCTGTTGTCGGTAAGATCGGGAACAGCTTCCACGTCTTCATCCGTGATGACGCCGGAACTGCTGTTGGCGATCAGAAAACTCATGGTATGCTCCAGCTGCATAAGGTTTCCGGGCCATGTATAGGACATCAGTTTTGCTTTGGCGCTTTTCGTCACCCGTATCTTCCGGTTGTCCAGGATCTTGTATTTGTCTATACAGTCATCGATATAGAATTCCATGTCGTCATAACGCTCCCTTATGGGCGGCACTCTGAGAAAAGCCGGATAAAAGAGCATATAGAGCCGGTTGATCATGATGTTCATGCGCACCAGTTCATCGGCGGAATCGGTGGAAGTCGCGATTATCCGGATGTCGTTGGCTGCCAGCACCTGAGCTGAGTCCACGAGTTTGCGCTGCAGCAGGGGAGACAGTTTCGACACCTCCTTTAGACAGATGGTGATATGGCGCCTGGACATAAGACCTTCTTTCTCGTCAAATACATTGTTGGCGAACGTGAGGTCAAAGAACGAGTTGCAGTCCAGAATGATCAGTTCTTCAGCAGAGTGCTCACTGGAGTTGTGTATCGCTCTGACCCAGATCTCTTTTCCCAGCCCGCGCTCGCCCTCCAGGAAAGTGAACCGGCTTGAATTGTAGATGCTTACTGCAGAGCGTTTGAACGCTTCGAATCCCTCACTGGTCCCCTGCAGATAATCGATGGACACCTGACTGAGACTGTCCTGAAACACCGGTTTTGACGGGATCGTATTTCTGTCCGCGCGTATCAGTTCCAGACGGTCGCAGAAGGGCAGTTCGGCAGGCAGAAGTCTGTATTCAGCGGTCAGTTCGGCCATGCCGTCAGTGGCCTTGAGAGTGATATCGCTGCTGTTGCGGGACAGCAGGACAGATATCTGGGATCCTTCGCCGATCTCCATGTTCCCGCCGGAAGCGGACCGCACATACCCGGCTGCGGAACCGCTCATATCCGAGACTCTGCGGTTGCGCATCAGGATTATCGGAGCGTCGCTGTTTCTCACAAGCCCTGTTACCGCATCTCTGTAGGTCGATGCATTCACCCGGTCTATCACTCCCTGCGCGAGAGCGGATATAAGCGACGCAAGCTGTTCCACCAGATCGCGGTAGTATTTTTCCGATGCCAAGATTTTTTTCAGCAGCTTTTCATCATGGCAGTGGGAGCACAGTATCCCTACGCACCTCTCGCCCAGGAACAGCGGATAGACTGCTTCGGCCAGATAACTGCAGCTGTCTTTATAGTCGCACCTGGAGCACATCGAGCTGACTCTGTCCAGCATGAGCACGGGCTGTCTGGTGCGCTTGACCTGCTCAACAGGGGAGAAATTGCTCTGCGCTTTCTCTCCGAGGATGTAGTTGGATAAGCCGGCTCCGGCTATCTTGCACATGTTCTCGTCCAGCACATCAAAGGACAGCCCTGTGAACTGGTAATACATATCAAGCTCATTCTGGATGATGCCGGAGATATCGCTTAGTACAGAACGCTTTAGCATAGTAGCACCTCAAGTCTCATTATGAGACTATTGTATCAAAATGAGAAACGCATGTCTATTTTGGGAAAATAACGTGCCCTGAACATATATTCTTCCGTACAGCGGTCACGCACCGGAGCGAGACCATATATACTACTATCAGTATCAGCAGCAAACAGTCTACCACGAAAGGAAATACCAATGATCTGTAAAGAGATACCGCAGGTTCTTTACTGCCACATAGGCGGGTCCGGAACATGGGGATGCGAATTCCCGGAAGATATTCATTTTGAGGGACTGACCGTACTTCAGACCGGAATGGAGTTCGAGACCCCCTACGGGACAACAGTGCCGATGAAACTGTATGAACTGGATGCATCTGTAACGGCCGACGGAAAACCGCGTCAGGTCCTGTTCTGCCCCTTCCACGGCTGGGCGAACGAATCGCCCATGTATGATACGCCCAGTGAGAGGCTGTTCTGGGTCCTTCAGAGGGCCGGAGTGAAGTACATCCTCACCGACGGCAGCGGCGGCGGTATCAATCCTCTGATGGAGCCCGGCGACATGATCGCCCCCACCGATTTCATCGACCTGACCAAGAGGATCTCTTATCTGGAGCAGTTCAACAAGAACGTTGTCAGAATGAGGAACATAGTCTGCAGGGATCTGCACGACATACTCGTGGAAGAAGCCAAGAAGGAATTCCCGAGAGTCTTCCGCACCGGAGTCATGGCTATCATGGAAGGACCTCGTTTCGAGTCGCCTGCGGAGATCAGGATGCTTTACGACATGCACTGCGATATCTGCGGACAGACCATGATGCCGGAAGCGGCGCTTGCCAGAGCTATCGGCGCCCTTTATGCCTCCATCTATCTCGTGAGCAACTACGCGGAAGGGATCAACCCCGACTGGGAGAAAGAGATACACGAGATCTACGAAGATACGGCAACCACGACGGGAAAGGTGATGATCAGGGCGATGGCTGCTATCGATCCGTCCAAGATCACTGAGAAAGCCGAGGACTACTGGATAAGGACCAATATCGGCGAGCACAATACAGGCAAAGAATAAACATGATACAGTAAACGATCCCATCCCGGGATTCAAATAAATA
>JAFYZY010000010.1 GCA_017548485.1 Oscillospiraceae bacterium
AACCACATCTCGTTGGGCTGTCCGCGCCTTCCGGTCCTCCCCATCCTCTGGAGGAAAGAGGACACTGTGTATGGCGCATCGATCTGGAACGCCCTCTCGAGCCTCCCTATATCTATACCGAGTTCCAGCGTCGCCGTGGTGACGGTGGTCTGGAACTGGTCGTCATCCTTCATAATCTCCTCGGCGCTCTCCCGGAATGATGCGGAGAGATTGCCGTGGTGTATGAGGAACCTGTCCGGTTCATGCTTCGCCGCGCAGTAACTTCTCAGCGATGTGGTCACCGCTTCGCACTCTTCCCTGGAGTTGACGAAAACGAGGCATTTCCTTCCTCTGGTGTGCTCAAAGATATACCCGATCCCGGGATCCGCGTTCTCCGGCGCCTCGTCTGTAGGTTCCTGTTCCGGCACGGGAACATCTTTTACCTCGATACCGTCAGCTGCCTGTTTTCCCGTGACGTAGAAATGTTCCATGGAGATGCGCCATCTCGCCCCGGGCTCAGTTACCTTTGGTATGGCGGTCTTTCTGCCTGTGCCCGCGGAGAGCAGTTCGCCCGTTTTTTCGGGATCTCCGATGGTGGCGGAAAGCCCTATCCTTCTGGGATTCACCCCCGCAAGCCTGGACAGCCTCTCTATCAGGCAAAGAGTCTGCGCTCCTCTGTCGCCCCTCAGGAGCGAATGTATCTCGTCTATGACTATGAATCTCAGGTCTCCGAACAGCGACGTCAGCGCGGAGTGCCTGTGCATCAGCAGCGCCTCCAGCGACTCCGGCGTGATCTGCAGTATACCGGAAGGTTTCTTCATGAGCTTGTTCTTGTGTGACTGCGCCACATCTCCGTGCCAGTGCCACACGGGGATATCCGCCTCGTCGCACAGGTCGTTGAGCCTCTCGAACTGGTCGTTGATCAGCGCCTTGAGCGGCCCTATGTAGAGCGCTCCGACAGTACTCGGCATATCCTCGGAGAAAAGCGTAAGGATCGGAAAGAACGCGGCCTCCGTCTTTCCCGAGGCAGTGGAGGCGGACAGCAGCAGGTTGTCATCCGAGTTGAAGATGACGTCCGCCGCGGCTACCTGGACTCCCCTGAGGGATTCCCAGCCGTTCCTGTATATGAATTCCTGCACGAAGGGAGCGTATCTGCTGAATATATCCATTTCCCCACCTCAGATGTCGAACTCTGCGAACTCTTCGTCCTGTACCTGCTCGTCGATCTCGCTTTTCGCGAACGCGAACGAATCGGATGACAGAACTGAAGCCACACTGGAACCCGGATTCTGGTAGACGATGTCAAGGAGTTCTATAAAGTCCCTTATGATCTCTCTGGGAGTGATATTGATATCAGCTCCCACTCTCCCGTATTCGATCTTTATGAAATCTATCAGTTCTTCCTGACCTATCTTTCTTTCGTAGTCGAACAGAACCGAGTGGATATCCGCCAGTTTCTCCACCAGCACCAGCATCTCCTCATTTGACAGAGGCTGCAGCCTGATCACCGGCGCCAGCAGATCGGTCATGCCCTCTCTGGAGAACTTGCCTTCCGCCAGTCTGGAGCGTAAAGCTTCATAGCTGTACACCCCTCTTCTGGTGTCTTCCAGAGTCTGCGGCGTTCCGCTCATCACTATTCCGAGATATGACGCCTTACCCTGGAGAGTGTCGTTGTACATCGTCAGGATCTTTTCGTAGTTGTACTGCCTGGAGATGGTGTTGGTTATCTTGAATATGTTGACGAGCTCGTCGATAAGTACGATCAGTCCCGAATAACCTGCCTGCCTGAGGAAACTGGCGAACAGTTTGAGGTAATCATACCAGTCGTCGTCGGTTATTATGATGTTTATCCCGAGTTCCGACTTCGCCTCTGACTTGGTGGAATACTCGCCGCGGAACCACTTGACGATGCGGTTCTTTGTCTCGTCATCGTCTTCGAGATAGGAGCGGTAGTACATCACCAGTAGCCTTGAGAACTCGAAACCATGCACCATGTCGTTGAGCCCCGCCACGGCCTGCCGAATCTTTTTCTCTGCCAGCGGCGGGAAGTCGGGAGATCCGGGATCGATACCGGATTCCTCCTGCGCATTCTGCATCGCGGCATTTATCCAGCGGTCGAGAATGAGCGTCAGCGCTCCTCCTTCCGGTCTGGTCCTGGTAGACATGTTCTTTATCAGTTCGCGGTATGTCGCGAGGCCCTGTCCTCTCGTGCCCTGAAGTCTCCTCTCCGGAGACAGGTCGGCATCCACTACCACGAACCCGCGGTCCATGACGTGTCCGCGTATGGTCTGAAGCAGGAAGCTCTTGCCGCTTCCGTACCTGCCGACTATAAAACGGAACGACGATCCTCCCTCAGATATGATGTCCACATCGTGAAGGAGCGCATTTATCTCGTTCTCTCTGCCGACTGTGATATAGGGAAGCCCGATCCTCGGGACGACCCCGCCCTTGAGGGAATTGATGATCGACGAAGCGATCCTTTTGGGTATCTTCAAGCGAGTGCTCCTTTCACTTCTTCCATGTAATCCTCCACTA
>JAFYZY010000096.1 GCA_017548485.1 Oscillospiraceae bacterium
AGAGTCCCGTGGAGGTCAAAGCCTCTGCTTCAGATTGATCATGATACGGTATCAATACTGGAGTAAGCTTATTGCCTGCGAAGCGGGAAGCCCGTGATTTCAATCATGGGTAATTCACTCTCCGAATTTCTTCCTGTTGTCAGACATATCGAACCCCTGCTGCCTGCACCAGATATCCATGACCAGATCGACCGGCAGATGCTTGACCAGTTTGACCTGTCTGCGGACAGGCGCTCCGAGGATCGACACTTCCTTCAGCTTTTCCAGATCTTTCATCGCCTGTTCGGCAACTTCATCCGGTCCGTACCATCTGTCCACATACCTGATGTATTCATCGTGATGCGCGTATTCCTGGAACTCAGTTTTAATCCAGCCCGGGCAGACACACATTACATGGATGCCCCTGGGCCTGAGTTCTCTTCCTATAGCTCTGGAGAAGCTCAGCACATAGCTCTTGCTTGCCCCGTATACCGCCTGATAAGGCACCGGCTGCCAGGATGAATTCGATCCGACATTGATGATGCAACTTCCTTCTTTCATATATGGGAGACTTATATGGCACATCGCCGTCAGAGCGACCGAATTCAGCTGTACGCTCCCGGTCAGTTTATCCAGTTCCTTCTCTTCAAACGGTCCGAACACGCCGCAGCCCGCCGAGTTCACGAGCATCCTGATGTCTGGTTTCTCGTCCTCCAGCATTCCGCGGTACTTCTCTATGGCTTTGCTGTCCGTCAGATCCATGACCACCGGTCTTATCCTGTTGCGGCAGCCGGCAGACAGCTCTTTCAGCCGTTCTTCCCTTCTGGCTATTACCCAGATCTCGTCGAATTCGTATCTTTTATCAACAGAGAATACAAATTCCCTTCCGATACCGGCGGAAGCTCCGGTGATCACGGCTATCCCGTTCATCTGTCCTTCCTTCCTTCTTGACGGTCTTTCCTGGATATCAGTTGTCCGCGCGGTTGTATCCGTTCTTCATATGCATGCTGGCATCCGCAAGGACTTTGTTGAGTGTATCATTCGTCTGGCGCTTCGCCATGGCGCTGAGTTTATCGTTCGCTTCGCTGAGTACCGACACATCTCCGCTCTCCGCGAGTTTTTTGTCATATTCGCGGATTATCTGACGGCCTTTTGTCGCCACTGCGCTGTGATATCTCTCTATGTTCTGGATGCTGGTGCCGTAATTGTGATCCGCAAACGCGTCGATCAGCCTGCTTGCCCAGTAGAAGTTCTCCGTCGACACGTCAAGGGTGACTTTGCTGAGATATGCAGGCATCGAATCCACATTGGTGTAGACCGGCAGCATCGCGCTGAACGCGGTAGAACCGAAACAGATCCACTCCACGCCTTTCGCCGCATCGGGGACATCGCTCCTGATCTGGCAGATGGAAGTGACGCCGGTCCTGTTGATGCCGATGGAGCGGTAGATCCCGCGCTTTCCCGTATCCTGTCCGGAATAAGGATCATACGGTGTGCCCTGATAATGAGAAGAAAGCAGATACTTGACGTCCTCCGCAGCTACTTTTCTGTCGGGAACGATCATCCAGGGGATATTGTCGCTTTCCGGTCCGAATTCAGCATCTTCCCCGTCCCACTTGTGGGAATAGGGAGCCAGGTATCTCTCCATGAACCACGCCCTGGGGGTGTTGTATATGTGGTCCTGGTCGCTTCTTGATCCGAAAACATCTCTGGGGTTGAACTTGCCGTTCTGATTCAGATCCAGATGATTGTCCTTTATGAACTCTCTGAGATCTGCAGAGCAAAGGTGCGCCTTCTTTTTCCCGAATGCGTCCTCAAGATCGAACTCATCCATTCCGAACTGGTTGGGGATTATCGCGCATGCGTCATCCGGCACACGCCTTGCCATCCAGTGATGGCCTCCTATAGTTTCCAGCCACCAGACCTCATGCTCGTCGTTGAACGCTATTCCGTTGGTCTCATACGTCCCGTACTTTTCAAGGAGCGCGCCAAGTCTCTCAACGCCCTCGCGCGCAGTCTTTATATAAGGAAGCGTGATATATACGAGATCCTCTTCCCCTATTCCGCCGGGAACGTCTTTTTCTCTTCTGCTCTTCGCTTTCTGATACTCGACCAGGGGATCTGCAGACAGCACTCTGGGGTTTGATGTGATCGTCTCGGTCGCTGTCATTCCGACGTTTGCGGCATTGATGCCGGTCGCTGCCCACACGCCTCTTTTCGTGTCAACGCTGGGTGATGCCGTATACCTGATCGGATCATCCGGAAGCTCGATCTCAAGATGTGAGATCACATTGCGGTATTTTCTCGGCTGTTTGGACGGCTCGATGACAACGATCTTCTTTACATCGAAGAAACCGTCGTCTGTTCTGGCTATCATAGTCGAACCGTCATTGCTGGCTTTCTTTCCTACCAGTACTGTTGTGCATGACATGGAACTACCTCCGTTAAAGGCAAACTTGAGCCTTGTTTTTTCTTCTAATTCTATCACATCGGGAGCGGAACACATCTTTATTCTGTTACGGATCCCGGAAAAGTGCAGTACACCGTGAAACAACAGCGCACGAGTATACTAATCGTATTAATTTGCTCTCTATATACTATTTGTTGCGTCCGGGTCATATGTTCTTTTCCCTCTCCGGACTTCGTCGGACGGGAAATATGTTCTTTCGCAGCTGTCGTCGCCGAGAACGACGTTTTTGTACAGTCTGTGGGAACTGTCTGCCGTGAACACCTCGGCGATCGTGGTATCCGTGACATCACAGTACAGTGCCGCAAACTTCCTGAACCACGGCTCCTCCGCGATCCTTCTGTTCCACTGCGCTCCGTAGGGGCACGTCTCTATACCGTAAGAACTGTCCCATCCCAGGTATGAGACATCTGAAAGCCTGTTTATGTTCTCAGGCGTTCTCTCCGCGCCTTCCTCCTCGGCTTTACGGATCATCTTCTCCGCCCTCTCAGAAGCTCTCATATAGAGGACTCTCTGCGCGATATCCGCTGCCTCTTCCTCGCCAAACTTTTCTCTGATCACTTTGACGAAAGCGAAATACATGTCTGCGAACTGGAACGCCATGTTCCGGACCTCTTCCACTGCCTGTTTCCTGCTGACTGTTTCCTTTTCTTCCATCTTCCTTCTCCTCATTCTGTTCTCAATGCGACCACCGGATCTTTTTTTGCTGCGCCTGCCGACGGGATGATGCCCGCAAAGAGCGTCAGCATAGTGCTGATCGCCACCAGTATGGCCGCTATGTGCAACGGCAGAACCGCCGAAAGCGAATCAATGTTTGTCAGTTTGTGCAGCAGAGCATTGATCGGTATGCAGAGAAGATATGTAACTCCCGTACCTATGATCCCTGACAGGAACCCGATTATCACCGTCTCCGCGTTGAACATGCTGGACACATTGTACTTGGATGCTCCGATGGCGCGCAGTATGCCTATCTCTTTCGTCCTCTCCTGGACCGAGATCAGCGTAATGACTCCGATCATTATGGAGGAAACGATCAGCGATATGGAGACAAATGCTATCAGGACATAAGTTATCGCATCCAGGATCGTCTTTACGGAAGCCATCAGCACTCCTGTCATATCCGTATAGCGGATCACCTTCTCATCCTCGCCTTTTTCTTCTGCATCTTTGTTGTATCTGTCTATATACTGTATGAAATCTTCTTTTCCGTCGAAATCCTTGAGGTAGACGATTATGGCGTTCGGCTCATCGGGGCTGCTGTATCCGAGATCTCTCAGATTTCCTTCGTAGGATCTCTGCGATCCGGAGTATGAGTACGCGGACATAAGCCTTGTCAGTTCTTCTTCCGTCAGATTGAATTTGAACGCGGAAGCGATCTTCTGCGTATTGACTCTCATCGAGCCGGCCATGAGCTTCGTGAGCTTTCCCGGTATCTCGTTCAGTGCGGCTCTGACCTCTTTCATTCCTTTTGCAGCGGTCATTACCTTGGCCATTTCTCCCACGACTGAGGAAGCCAGCGCGCCGGAACCTGCCTGATATCTTATCTCCTCTGCAGCCGCCTGCGAAAAGACTGCCGTATCACCGTCGACAGTGATCCCTTCTGCCGCAAGTTCTTCTCTTCTTGCCCATATATCTCCGTGATTGGAAGGAAAATCGCTTATGTAGGTCGATAGAGCGTTCGTCAGCAGCGGCGCTATTACCGGATCCAGCACCTCATTCGGCAGCTCATAGCCCGCAGCAAGAGCTGATATCTTCTGCGATACTCCTTCCGACGCCAGATAGCGGGAAACGAGCGTCTGACATTCGCTTCTTTTCAGCAACACCGTTTTCTCGGCCCCGCCCAGCGAGGCAGAAGAAGGAAGAGCCGCCTCCGAATCGACGATATATGCTGTCAGTCCGTCCGCCAGTTCTCTCAGCAGTCCCGAAAGATCGCTGTTTGCCGCAGAGCTGTCTTCCACGCTGACATCGCTCATCACTTCATCGACATAGTTTTTTACGAAATTCTCGACTGCCTTGGTATCGACCTTGATGCTGAACGCAGAAGAGAGTTTCTTTGTGTCCACGGATATCATATTGTCGAGATCGAGCGAGGGCCCGCTCTCTTTGTTTAGCTCATCAAAAGTCTTACCTGAAATGACGTCCTTTTCGCTGTCCAGGAGCTGATTTGCGACCATCTCCGACCCGGAAGCCTGTTCCATCACATGGAGAGTCAGGGAGGGGAGATAGCAGATCCCCGGACTCAGCGCATTAGACGTCGACCCGGCTGCCGGAGCGACGATCCCGACCACCTTAAGCCTCTCTGCGTTCTCGAAGGCTTCTTTCATGAATTCTTTGTCTTCCGACATGTCTTCCCAGACGCCGAACTCGCTGTTGAAGCGGTACAGATCCGCGACATTGACGAGTCTCAGATCAAGCCCGAGCAATTCATCGTATGTATATATTCTTTTTTCCTCATCATACTCAAGACCTGTGGCTTCTCCCGACATGATGCTTTTGACCATGCTGCTCAGTTCTTCCACATCCTTGAGCCCTACTACATATTCGAGGAAATCCGTGATATGCGCCTTGTCGGTCAGCACCATGAGCAGTTCGTCATACCTTTCCGGCAGCCTGCCTGCCACCGTTTCATACTGCTCGTTTATAAGTGCCGGGTCATCCATCATCTCGCTGAACAGGCTGCTGCTCATCATCGACCCGAAGGAAGACGCAGATGTCCCCCCCATTATGGTTCCCATAATGTTGCTCGGATTTACCAGTATAAGATCGCCTTTTACGTCATACGCATATACTCTCGGTGTGACCGGATATGTGTATCTGACTGTGTTGACATCGTTTTCTATCTCTGAGTATGTGTTTTCGAGGTGTTCCTTGAAGGCTCTTAGGTCGTTGGTGCCGATCCCCTGAAACACGCTTGCCGTCACGTTTACTTCCTCCACGCTGTTTTCGCCGGCATCCTCCCCTTTTGCGCTGTTCATTGCGGCGAATGCCGTCATCATGGAGGACATGTCGGCTGTTTCAGCGGTGATCGTCAGCGGATACGACGACAGGGCATCCTCCTGTACGCTGTCTATGTAGTTCTCTGTCCCTCTGGACACCGCGTATATCAGGGCTATTCCCACTATGCCGATGCTCCCGGCCATGGAAGTGAGTATCGTCCTCTTTCTTTTGGTAAACAGGTTGTTGAGCGACAGTCCAAACGCAGTGGTCAGTTTCATCCTCGGCATCTTTTTCCTTGCATTTGCCTCGGCTTTTTCTTTTTCCGCCTGCCTTTCCTGTTCTTTTTCTTCCTCTCCGAGAGGTCTGCTGTCGCTTATTATCTTTCCGTCCAGCATCCGTACGATCCTTGTGGAATACCTTTCGGCGAGATCCGGGTTGTGCGTGACCATAACGACGAGCCTGTCCGCGGCCACTTTTTTCAGGATCTCCATGACCATGATGCCGGTCTCGGTGTCGAGCGCTCCGGTGGGCTCGTCCAGCAGGATTATCTCAGGATCGTTTACCAGAGCTCTGGCGATCGCGACCCTCTGCATCTGTCCCCCGGACATCTCGGCAGGCCTTTTTCTGAACTGGTCCCCGAGTCCCACTGCGGTCAGGGCCTCTTCCGCTCTCTGCCTTCTGCTTTTTCCTCTTGCTCCGGAGAGGCTCAGAGCCAGTTCCACGTTCTTAAGGACGGTCTGATGAGGGATCAGATTGTAGTTCTGGAACACGAAACCTACGGAATGGTTCCTGTAAGTGTCCCAATCCCTGTCTTTGTATTTCTTTGTGGACGTTCCGTTTATGATCAGATCGCCGGACGTATACCCGTCCAGACCCCCGATTATGTTCAGCAGCGTGGTCTTTCCGCATCCGGACGGGCCGAGGATAGACACGAATTCGTTGCTTCTGAACGCGAGATCTATGCCTTTCAGGGCATGAACGGTATCGTTTCCTGCCGGATAATCCTTTATTATCTCTTTTAATTCAAGCATTCTGTTCCTCAAATGACTGTTTGTTTGATAACTGTAGGATATTATACCTTACCTTGAAACGCGGTTATGTTAACATTCATGTTTTTGAGGCTTTATCTGCCTTTTTCTTTTCATCGGAACCGTTGTATCCATGTTTTGTTTCACGTGAAACATCACAGCTTGCCCCGAAAACAGTGTTTCACGTGAAACAATGAGACTGTTTTCTGTATTTCTGATGCTTCCGACACTTTTCTCTTCCATTTTCTTTTCAAAAATGATGTGTTATGATTAGAACGCAAACTAGAGACAGGACATTATTGTTTCACGTGAAACATTTGATAAGATGGGAAAGATAATCGCAATCGCAAACCAGAAAGGCGGCGTGGGAAAGACTACCACAGCGGTCAACCTTGCCGCAGCCTTAGGCGCGCAGGACAAACGTGTCCTTATGATAGACTCCGACCCGCAGGGAAATGCCACCAGCGGCCTCGGGATCAACAAGCGCGGCGTAGTCAGGTCCGTCTACCAGCTTCTCACCGGGGACGCAGACTTTGAGTCCTGCGTAGTCAAGTCACCTTACGCCGGAGTGTCTGTCATCCCGTCCAGCATGGACCTCGCAGGAGCCGAACTGGAACTCGTTGATGCCGAAAGACGGGAATTCCGCCTTAAAGACGCGATCCTGCAGCATAAAAAAGATTATGATTTCATCCTGATCGACTGTCCTCCGTCACTCGGACTGCTGACACTGAACGGGCTGAACGCCTGTGACAGCATTCTGATACCTATACAGTGCGAATACTATGCGCTTGAGGGCCTTTCTCAGCTGATGAGCAGCGTCAGGTCGGTTAAGCGTCTCTACAATCCGTTCATCGAGATCGAAGGTGTTCTGGTCACCATGTATGATTCCAGGCTCAATCTCACACTGCAGGTGGTCGATGAGGTCAAAAGATTCTTCCCCGGGAAGGTCTTTTCTTCCGTGGTTCCGCGAAACGTCAGGCTTTCCGAGGCTCCCAGCTACGGAAAACCCATTAAATACTACGATGCTCACTCAAAAGGAGCCGTCGCTTACGATAATCTGGCATCAGAGATAATCAGAAACAACGCAAAGGAGGTCTGACATGGCGAAAAGACAGGGCGGACTGGGCAAAGGCCTGGACGCGATATTCATTGATAACTCCGTGTCTTCCGAAAGCACATCTTTTCTTCCGGTCTCAGACATCAGTCCTGACAGGTCTCAGCCCAGAAAGACCTTTTCCGACGAATCTCTTTCGGAACTTGCCGATTCGATCAGGGAACACGGCGTTCTGCAGCCTATCCTGGTGCGTCCCGGATCCGAAGGTTCATATAAGATAGTCGCCGGTGAAAGGCGGTGGAGAGCCGCACGGCTTGCCGGACTCGAGCGCATTCCCACTATTATCCGGGAAATGTCCGATTCGGACGCATACAGTGTCGCTCTCGTCGAAAACTTACAGCGCGAAGACCTCAATCCCGTAGAAGAGGCGGAAGGTTACAAGCAGCTCGCCGATACTCAGGGGTGGACACAGGAACAGATCGCCTCACGGGTCGGAAAATCAAGACCGGCAGTGGCAAACGCAATGAGGCTCCTTACCCTTCCCGACGGCGTCCTCTCCCTTTTGAGAGACGGAAAGATAACCGCAGGTCACGCACGAGCCATCCTGGCCATTCCCGATGACTCCGTGAAACAGCGTGTAGCTGAGCTCGTCGCTGAAAAAGACCTGTCCGTCAGAGAAGCTGAAAGACTTTCCAGGATAAGCGCTCCGCGCCAGCCGTCGGCTAAAACTCCCTCCGATCCTATAGCCAGCGAAGTCGAACTGGCTCTCAAGGACGCTCTGGGAGTCAACGTAAAAGTCAAATACTCCGGCGGAAAGGGAACCCTTTCCCTGGATTTCTACTCAAAAGAACAGCTTTTCGAATTTGCCAACAAACTTGGAGGAAATGATAAACAATGATCGATATCAGACTGATTAGAACAGATCCCGAACTCGTAAAAGAGAATATCCGGAAGAAATTCCAGGACGAGAAGCTCGTCCTGGTGGACGAGGTCATAGACCTTGACAGACAGTTCAGGAACGCCCGGTCCCGCTGCGACGAACTGAGAAGCCAGCGCAATCAGATCAGCAAGCAGATCGGAGTCCTCATGGGCCAGGGAAAGCGCGACGAAGCAGAAGAAGTCAAAAAACAGGTCGCTTCCATCGCCGAAGAGCTCAAGACTCTGGAAGAGAGCGAAGGAACTCTTGAGGAAGAGATCCGCAAACGCATGATGATGATACCTCAGATCATCGACGACAGCGTTCCGATAGGCAAGGACGACAGTGAAAACGTCGAGATAGAGAGATTCGGGGAGCCTGTCGTTCCCGATTATGAGATCCCCTATCACGTGGATATCATGGAACGGCTGGACGGCATCGACCTCGATTCCGCCAGAAGGACCAGCGGAAACGGTTTCTATTATCTGAAAGGCGATATCGCAAGGCTTCATTCCTCCATACTCAGCTATGCCAGAGACTTTATGATCGGCCGCGGCTTTACCTATTACATCCCTCCGTACATGATCCGCGGAAACGTCGTCAACGGCGTCATGAGCTTCGCTGAGATGGAGAACATGATGTACAAGATCGAAGGAGAAGATCTGTACCTCATCGGAACGAGCGAACACTCCATGATAGGCAAGTTCATCGATCAGATCCTTGAGAAGAGCGATCTTCCTCAGACCCTTACCAGTTTCAGCCCCTGTTTCCGCAAGGAGGTCGGTGCTCACGGCATAGAAGAGCGCGGTGTTTACAGGATCCACCAGTTTGAGAAGCAGGAGATGGTAGTCGTCTGCGAGCCGGAAGACAGCATGATGTGGTATGACAGGCTCTGGCAGAACACCGTCGACTTCTTCCGCACGCTGGATATCCCGGTCAGGACTCTCGAGTGCTGCAGCGGCGATCTCGCAGACCTCAAGGTCAAGAGCTGCGACGTTGAGGCGTGGAGCCCGAGACAGCAGAAGTACTTTGAGGTGGGAAGCTGCTCCAATCTCGGTGACGCCCAGGCAAGACGCCTGCAGATCAGAGTAAGGGGAGAAAACGGGACCTACTTCCCCCACACACTGAACAACACCTGTGTCGCACCTCCCAGGATGCTCATCGCCTTCCTCGAGAACAACCTCCAGGAAGACGGAAAGATCCGGATCCCGGAAGCGCTTCGTCCCTATATGGGAGGGCAGGAATACATCGGCTGATCCGCGTTGTATATAATTTCTGTTATTATACGATTAGTAATACTATAAGAGGTCTCCTCGGCGGAGACCTCTTTTCCCTGTCTTTTGCTGCCTTTCCGGGCATGTATTAAATGTCTATATAATCGTTGACAATTCACTTTTCTTACTATAAAATTATCAATGCGTCAATTTTGACAGACATGGCGGATTAGCTCAGTTGGCTAGAGCACTCGGTTCATACCCGGGGTGTCGTTGGTTCGAATCCTACATCCGCTACCAGGCCCGGTGGTCAAACGGTCAAGACACCGCCCTTTCACGGCGGTAATACGAGTTCGATTCTCGTCCGGGTCACCAAAACCCCCGGATCCATTGCGGATCCGGGGGTTTCGCTTTATTTTTCTCTGATCCTTCTACTCGGTCAGCTCTCCTGCGAGAGATCTCTCTATCTGTTCTTTTATCTTCTCCGTTTCCCTGCATACACTGAAAAGATAATACAGTTTTGCGACGGCTGCCTCTGTGGTCATGTCCTTTCCGCTGACTGCTCCTATCCTTCTCAGCGCGCCTCCGGCCTCGTAAGCGCTCATGTTTACCGTACCCTGCGTACACTGGGAACACACGACGAGCACCGTTTCTCTGCCTTCTTCCGCCATCGCCTCAAGCGTTCCGCTGTCATCCGGCGTATTGCCGGATCCGAAAGTCTCGAGGACCACTCCTCTGAGGACCCCGGACAGCATCGGACGGAACAGAGAGAAATTGATGCCGGGAAAGACCTTCAGAACGCCGATAGCCACTTCGTCCAGCGGCGTAAAACTGAACTGCTCAGCTGTTTCTCCGGCCAGCGCCGCATCGTTGTACTGTATCTCGATGCCTGCGGTCGCCAGAACAGGGTAGTTTGGCGACACGAATGCCTGCATTCCGTCTGCGGAGTACTTCGTCGTCCTGTTTCCCCTGAGCAGAAGGCCTCCGAAATAGACGCACACCTCATGCACATTTCCGGATCCCGCTATCACCAAAGATGTGATCAGATTGTCCCTTCCGTCGCTCCTTGTCTCGCACAGCGGTATCTGCGACCCCGTGAGGATGACCGGCTTGTTAAGTCCCTTGAACATAAAGGACATCGCGGACGCTGTATAAGCCATCGTATCGGTCCCGTGCAGCACCACGAATCCGTCGTAATCATCGTAGTTATCGGCGATCTGCCTTCCTATCTTGTTCCATTCCTTAACGGTCATCCTGCTTGAATCCAGCAGCGGCTCTGTCTCTGTAAGATCCCACTGCGGGATGTCCGGAGCCTTAAGCGAATCCATATGAAACATGGCTGAACGGAAATACTCGCCGTCCGGCTCATACCCTCTTTCCGTGCGGGTCATTCCGATAGTCCCGCCGGTATGGATTATCAGTACTCTGCTCATGATCTCTCCTTTTCAGGCAGTTTCCTCCGAGATGGGATGTGCCCATTTCCCTGACCGGTAATATATCGTATAGCAGATGAATGTCGTCATATTATGCGCTATCATGCATCCCCAGGCCGCTTCCAGACCGAGTCCGAGGAGCCTCGTGCAGATAAATGTCCCAAGGATGCGGACGGTCCATATCGCTATTATGTTTACAGCAAACGAAAATCTGGTATCTCCTGCTCCCTGAAGCATGCCTTCCAGTACGTTCGACACCCCGAAGAACGGTTCCGAACAGGCAACCATGCGCAGGACAGTGGTGCAGAGCGCGATGACCGCCATATCCTTGCTGAAGATGCCGACCATCTTAGGCGCGAATATGAACAGGAGGCTTCCGGTAAAAACCATCATCAGGACTTCACAGAGTATCGTCATCCTGGATACCTTGTGGAGTCTTTCCTTGTCTCCGGCGCCTATGGCGTTTCCCGTAAGTGTCGCCGCAGCCGCCATCATTCCGAAGCCGGGGATGTAGAACGCGGATTCGACTGTGTTTGCGATCGTATGAGCAGCCGTGGATATCCCTCCAAGGGAGTTGATCATCGAAGCGAACACGACATATCCGAGAGAGGAGCCAAACCTCTGGAACATATTTGGGATAGCTGTCCTGAGGCATGGTCCCATTATTTCCCAGTCTATGCGGACAGGAAGCCCTTTCGGAGATATGTCTTCATGGCGGAAGACGCTGACTGTGATCGCAATGCCTCCGTAGAGAAACGACACGGCGCTCGCTGCAGCCGCCCCGATGACCCCCATTCCCGCTCCGAAAACTGTGATATCTTTCCCAAGTATACTGACGACTCTGGTAGGTTTGATCAGGATCAGATTGAGGATCAGGTTTATTGCATTCATGGACAACCCGACTCTCATCGGCGTTTTCGTGTCGCCGGACGCCCTGAGGACAGTCCCCAGGATCATGTTTGCAGTTCTGGGGAGCATGGGAAGGTACAGGACGAAGAAGTATCTTGAAGCAAGTTCCCTTATGTCCTCGTCTGCGTTCATCCAGACCGGTACAAGTCTGCTGACGCTGAGGATCGCGACCGTGAATATCGTTCCCATCACCACGGATGTTATCACCGCCTGCATCACCGCTCTCTTCGCTCTGTCGTAGTCTCCGCGACCTCTTGCCTGCGAGATATACGCAAGAAACCCGACTCCGAGGGCATAGACAGTGCTGTAGACCAGCCAGCTGACCGTTGAAGTAGACCCGACCGCAGCCGTTGCCTTAGTCCCGAGACTGCCTACCATGGCAGTGTCGATATACTGAACCGCTGTGCTCAGTATCTCCTCCAGCATCGTCGGCCATGCAAGGGTGAAGATCACCGGCAGATATGAAAAATCGAAATAACCTTTTTGTGTCGATGACATATGAATTACCCCGGAGACGCGGCAAAGACTTTCCGCGGCACTCCCATTAGTATAATTAATATAATTATATACGTACAGTTGTTATTTGAAGAGTACTTTCAGCGAGTTGTAGAAGTAGTACGGCGCAAGCATGTCCGTATGCCTGAACTCGGAAAGCGCAAAGAAGAAATTGTTCTTCTCCGGATCCCTTCCGTAGGAGAAGACGTCTGCCTTTGGAACATATTTCATCTGCTCCGTCATAGGGGCGACATCGTTCGGATGTCCGTTGCTCGCGAAGATGAAGAATGGAAGTCCGGGGTTGTTTCTTATCGGCTCTGTTATGTAATCTGTGACCTGTTCCGGCGTTTTTTTCGCGTTCAGCGGAAGTCCCGCCGTTGTCATGCAGCTCATAGGAGCATAATAACGGAAGTATTCAAAATCGTTGTGGAGTATGTACCATGTGCATACGGCGCCTCTTGAGTATCCGCTGAATCCGCGGTGGTCGCGGGAAGCCTTTTTGGCTTCGTCCGAACAGTCCGCAAGCCAGGTGTTGTATCTCAGTTCCACTGCGGGGATGACGTCTTCCACGATCTCTTTATAAAAGTTGGGGATGATCCCTCCGCCGCCGTAGTTCCCGTCCCCTGCAGGAACGTCTCCTGTGCTCTTTCTTATTTCTATGTCTTTTGTGACGTCAAAATAGTATGTAGTGAACACCATTATGCAGGGATCTATCTCGCCGGAGTCGAATAAGCAGTCTATGGTCTTCTTTCCTTCCGCCGATGTGAAGATGTCGGGGTCGCAGGTGTTGCCGTGCTGGTAGTACATCACGTTGTATTTCCTGTCCCTGTCTTCCGGATCGTAACACCAGGGCAGATATACATTGCAGTATTTGGGATGTCTCTTCCCGTCTTCGTATACTTCGGTGTAATAGTCGACGCGCTCGAAGCGTCCGGTCTTCTTCGGCTCGCCTGCGATGTCCGGATTGTATTCGAAAACAGTCTCAAAATCTATCACTTCTCCCGCGGGATGTATTATGGTCTTCTTTTCTTCCGCCATTGCTCTCTCTCCTTATTTATATTCTCTAGAAATGATATCAAATTGGCAGGAAGCCCTCAACAGAAAGACACCTTTGGGGACTTCTGTCAGGCGGAATGCTCCTCTGATATACAAAATCACCGGGTTATGAGATACTAAAGAAAAAGGAGAAAAAGCATGAAGAAGATACTTGTCACAATGTCAGTCGACGACAGCTACAGACAGAAGATGACCGAAGCCGCTGCTCCTTACGGATACGAGCTCACGTTCAAGGGAAACGCTTCGAAGGGAAATGCGGACATCGATGCAGATGATGTAAAGGACGTATGCGCGGTCCTCGGGCATCTTCCCGCAGCTCTGATACCCGCAGCGAAAAAGCTCGAGTGGCTGCAGACGCAGTCCGCCGGTGTGGACCGCTACACCTCGGCCTCCCTGCTTCCGGAAAACGTGGTCCTGACTAATGCCGTAGGCGGTTACGGAGTCGCCGTCTCCGAACACATGACCGCCCTCACTCTTGCTGTGATGAAGAACCTCCCCGTCTACTCCGCGAACCAGGTCAGACACAACTGGCTGCGCGGGACTAAAAATGCCAGGCAGATCGAAGGGGCCACCGTCCTGGTCCTTGGAATGGGAAACATCGGCACTAACTACGCCAGACAGATGAAAGGTCTCGGGTGTCATGTCATAGGCGTGAGGCGCAGCAACAAGCCCATGCCGGAATTCTTTGATGAGCAGTATCTGCTGGAAGATCTGGACAGGGTCCTTCCTCAGGCTGATATAGTCGCAATGGTCATCCCCGGCGGGCATCAGACCGCAAAGCTGATGGATGCGCACAGACTGTCCCTTATGAAGGAAGGCTCGGTCATAGTAAATGCCGGCCGCGGAGTCTCCATCGACACAGCGGCTCTTGTGGAAGCGCTTCGTTCCGGCCATATCTCCGGCGCCGGTCTTGACGTCACTGACCCGGAGCCTCTCAATGAGGACAATCCTCTCTGGGACATGGAGAACGTTCTGATCACGCCTCACATCGCAGGAATGCTGGAGGGAAACCGCGACAGAGTTTCAGAGATCCTCCTCGAGAACCTAACCAGATTCTGCAAGGGAGAACCTCTGAGGAACATCGTAGACAAGCAGCTCGGTTACTGATCTTTATGCCAGACGTTAAAACTCCTTCCCTTACCGGATGGGTCGGTCGGGGAAGGAGTTCTTTTAGTATAGGGGGGATATCAGGTCTCTTTTTTCGCCCTCTGCTTAGCGGCCGAATGACATCTGTCATGCATAGGGCACGCTCCGCAGCTGCCGCCGCAGGAGGATATCCCGTTTTTGCGGTCATTGTTCAGAGAAATAATTATAGCGGCGACGATCGCTGCAAGCATCAGCAGCACTGCGATCGTTGATAACTGAGACACAAGCCAATCGATCATATCATTACCCCCTTTATGCTTTCAGTCTGCTCTCTCTGTTGCTTCCTCATATTTTTTGAAGAACAGCATATAGATCATGTACGCGAGAATAAGCGCGGCGCAGATCAGGCCGATCACATTTGCATTTCCCGTGAAAAGATTGCCGAACTGAGTGACCATCAGCGCTATTGCATACGCAAACCCGCACTGGTAGAGCACCGCGAACCATGTCCACTTCGCATTGTTCATCTCTCTCTTGATGGCTCCTATTGCCGCAAAGCAGGGAGCGCACAGCAGATTGAAGATCAGGAAAGAGAACCCAGTGATCTGTGTGAATTTTGACGCCAGTGTCGCATATACGCTGCTTTCTCCTCCGCCGTAAAGGATACCCATCGTTCCGACGATGTTCTCCTTTGCCACCAGTCCGGTAAAGGACGCGACCGTCGCCTGCCAGTTACCCCACCCGAGCGGAGCAAATGCCCATGCGATCGCGCTGCCTATCGTTGCCAGTATAGACGCATCGATCTCATCCTCTTCCAGCATGCGGAAGGCTCCTTCCACTACACCGAATCTGGAGGTGAACCATACAAATATGGTAGAGAGAAGGATGACCGTCCCTGCCTTCTTGATAAAGGACCAGCCCCTCTCCCACATCGAGCGAAGGACGTCGGATACTCTGGGCATATGATATGCCGGGAGCTCCATTACGAACGGTGCCGGTTCTCCTGCAAACATCCTTGTCTTTTTGAGTATGATGCCGGAGATGATAATCGCGGCCATTCCGATGAAATATGCGCTGACAGAGACCCATGCTGCTCCTCCGAAGAGCGCTCCCGCGATCATTGCGATGAACGGGACTTTTGCTCCGCAGGGTATGAATGTCGTCGTCATGATCGTCATTCTGCGGTCTCTCTCGTTTTCTATGGTCCTTGATGCCATTATTCCGGGCACTCCGCATCCCGTTCCGACAAGCATCGGGATGAACGACTTTCCGGACAGGCCGAATTTCCTGAATACACGGTCAAGCACGAACGCGATCCTGGCCATATATCCGCAGGATTCAAGGAAAGCGAGCAGCAGGAACAGCACCAGCATCTGCGGTACGAAGCCGAGGACTGCGCCGACACCTGCGACGATGCCGTCGAGGATCAGTCCTTTCAGCCAGCCGGCCACT
>JAFYZY010000097.1 GCA_017548485.1 Oscillospiraceae bacterium
GAGCTCAGGGAGGAGATGGACGAGCGGGTAGAGTGGTTCAAGTCCCAGGGCAAGCTCATAGAAGCCCAGCGCATAGCGCAGCGGACCATGGCTGACATCGAGATGATCACCGAAGTCGGCACCTGCAAGGGAGTGGAGAACTACTCAAGAGTGCTTTCGGGAAGAGCTCCCGGGAGCGAGCCCTCCACACTGCTCAGCTATTTCCCCGATGACTACCTGATGTTCATCGATGAGTCACACGTCAGTCTCCCGCAGCTGCGCGGCATGTACGGCGGAGATTACTCCAGAAAAAAGAACCTCGTCGATTACGGCTTCCGCCTGCCGTCTGCGTTCGATAACAGACCTCTCAGGTTCGAAGAGGTCCTGGAGCATATAAACCAGGTGATATTTACCAGCGCCACTCCCGGCGATTTCGAGAAGGAGAACTCCACCCAGGTGGTGGAGCAGATAATCAGGCCTACGGGGCTCGTCGATCCGGAGGTCTCGGTTAGACCCACGGAGGGGCAGATAGACGATCTTCTCAGCGAGATCAACGTACGTGTGGAGAAAAAGGAGAGAGTTCTCGTGACCACCCTCACCAAGAGGATGGCGGAGGACCTCACCTCATACCTGACGGACAGGGGAGTCAGGGTAAGATACATGCACTACGATATCGATACCATCGAGCGAATGGAGATCATAAGAGATCTGAGACTCGGAGAGTTCGATGTTCTGGTGGGCATCAACCTCCTCAGGGAGGGGCTGGACCTGCCCGAGGTTTCGCTGGTAGCCATTCTGGACGCTGATCAGGAAGGCTTCCTCAGAAGCGAGACATCCCTAGTGCAGACCATAGGCAGAGCTGCCAGGAACGTGGAAGGCACGGTCATCATGTACGCCGATACCGTGACGCCGTCCATGGAACGCGCCATAGTCGAGACACAGCGCAGGAGAGAGATACAGACCGCCTACAACGAAGCACACGGCATCACGCCGAGAAGCATAGAGAAGGATGTCAGAGACGTCCTGGAGATAAGCAGCAGGGAGGTCAGGGACAGCGACGGAAGGAAACTGTCCAGAAAAGACAAGCTTGCACTGATAGAACAGCTGCAGAAGGATATGAAACATGCGGCGCAGCTGCTTGAGTTCGAATATGCCGCTGAGCTCAGAGACAAGATAGCAGAACTGAGAAAGGGACTTTGATTTGTCTTCCGAATACATCACCGTCCGCGGTGCCCGCGAACACAACCTCAAGAACGTCAACGTGGATATACCCAGAGACAAACTGGTCGTACTGACCGGCTTATCCGGCTCCGGGAAATCCTCTCTTGCGTTCGATACGATATTCTCCGACGGGCAGCGCAGATACATGGAGAGCCTCTCCAGCTACGCCAGGCAATTCCTGGGACAGATGGACAAGCCTGACGTGGACTCTATAGAAGGGCTGTCTCCGGCCATATCCATCGATCAGAAGACGACTTCCAAGAACCCCAGATCCACGGTCGGGACCGTCACCGAAGTGTACGACTATATGAGGCTGCTGTACGCCAACATCGGCATTCCCCACTGCCCTGTATGCGGAAGAGAGATAAAACAGCAGACCATAGACCAGATGGTGGATTCGGTGATGATGCTGGAGGACGGAGCCAGGCTGCAGATCCTTGCTCCCATCGTCCGCGGCAGAAAGGGGACCTATCAGAAGGAACTGGAATCCGCTCAGAAGAACGGATACGCCAGAGTGAGGGTGGACGGGACCGTTTACGACCTCGACGACGAGATCAGGATCGACAAGAACAAAAAACACAACATAGAGATAGTGGTGGACCGCATCGTCAAGCGCGGTGATTCCGCCGGGAGGATCTCCGACTCCATGGAGACCGCTCTCGCGCTCTCGGGATCGCTGGTTATAGTGACGGTGGAGGGACAGGATGACATACTGTTCTCCCAGAGCTACGCGTGCCCGGAGCACGGCATCAGCGTGGAGGATCTCAGTCCGAGGATGTTCTCGTTCAACAACCCCTTCGGAGCCTGCGAGAAATGCACGGGCCTAGGCACATTCATGCATGTCAATCCAGATCTCCTGGTCCCGGACAAGTCTGTATCCATCAGAAAAGGAGCCGTAAAAGCGACTGGTTGGGGCTACACGGACGGATCGATCAGCGCCATGTACTACGACGGGCTCGCGGCATTCTACGGTTTCTCGGTGGACACTCCGTTCGGAGAGCTGGACAAGAGCATAAAGGATATTCTGTTCTACGGAACAGGTGGCAAGCTTATACCCTTTACACGTTCAAATGCCTTCGGATCATCCTCCTACAAGTCTGCATTCGAGGGGATAATCAACAATCTGGAGCGCAGATTCGCAGAGACAAACAGCGAGTGGTCAAAAGAGGAGATATCTGCTCTCATGAGCGCGGAGGAATGCCCGGACTGCCACGGACACAGGCTGAAGCCCGCAAGTCTGGCGGTGACTGTAGCGGGAAAGAACATCATGGAGCTCTGCGACATGTCCGTCACGGGACTGCTGGAGTTCTTCCGCAGCATCGAGCTCACGGACCGCGAGACATATATAGCGGGAAACGTGATAAAAGAGATAAAACAGCGCCTCTCATTCCTGGTGAACGTGGGACTCGGGTACCTGACGCTCTCCAGGGCGAGCATGACCCTGTCCGGAGGCGAGAGCCAGCGCATACGCCTGGCGACGCAGATAGGCTCATCCCTCATGGGAGTCCTGTACATTCTGGACGAGCCCTCCATAGGGCTTCACCAGAGAGACAACAGGAAGCTTATTGAAGCTCTCAAGAACCTGCGCGATCTCGGCAACACCGTCATAGTGGTGGAGCACGACGAGGAGACTATACTCAGCGCGGATTATGTGGTGGATATCGGGCCTATGGCCGGAGTCAACGGAGGAAAGATCCTCTATCAGGGAGACGTTAAGGGGCTCATGGAATGCCCCGAATCTCTCACGGGACAGTATCTCTCGGGTAAGAGGAAGATAGATGTCCCGTCATCCAGAAGGCCCGGAAGCGGCAGAAAACTGACGTTCAGGGGATGCAGACAGAACAACCTCAAGGATCTTGACGTCTCGTTCCCGCTGGAGAAACTGATATGCATCACCGGCGTTTCCGGCTCCGGCAAGTCGTCTCTGCTGAACGACATCGTGTTCAAAAAACTGAACGTTGAGCTCAACAGAGCCCGCGAGATACCGGGCAAGTTCTCATCGGTAGAGGGACTTGAGTATGTGGACAAGTGCATCGGCATAGACCAGTCGCCGATCGGACGCACGCCCAGGTCCAATCCGGCCACCTATATAGGACTGTTCAATCTGATAAGAGACGTCTTCGCGTCGACGGCGGAGGCCAAGCTGCGCGGATACGGCCCCGGCAGGTTCTCCTTCAACGTAAAGGGAGGAAGATGCGAAGCCTGCGAGGGCGACGGACTCATCAAGATAGAGATGCACTTCCTGCCTGACGTCTATGTGCCCTGCGACGTATGCAAGGGCAAGAGATACAACAGGGAGACCCTTGAGGTAAAATACAAGGGAAAGAGCATCTACGACGTGCTGGAGATGACGGTGGACGAGGCCCTGGGATTCTTCAAGACCCACCCGAGGATCACCCGCAAGCTCCAGACCCTGAAGGACGTCGGACTCGGTTACATCAAGCTGGGACAGTCCTCCACGACGCTGTCCGGAGGAGAGGCTCAGCGCGTCAAGCTCGCCAACGAGCTGTCCAAGATAAGCACCGGCAGGACGGTCTACATCCTGGACGAGCCCACGACCGGCCTTCACACGGCCGACGTGCACATGCTCATAGACGTGCTCAACAAGCTCGTCGACGCCGGCAACACAGTGATAGTCATAGAGCACAACATGGATGTCATCAAATCCGCCGACTGGATTATAGATCTGGGACCGGAGGGCGGTGACGAGGGCGGATACCTCATAGCGGAGGGCACTCCGGAGGAGGTAGCGGATATGCCCGGCTCATTCACGGGAGAATACCTTAAGAAAGCGCTGAAGAAATGACCAACAACGTGCTGAAGAACGCGCTCCAAGAGCGTTTCGGACATGACCCGCTGCTGTTCATCCGCACCTACGGATGCCAGCAGAACGTCGCCGACTCCGAAAAGATCAGGGGACTGATGGAAGACCTGGGCTGCGCGATGTGCGATGACCCGGCATCGGCGGATATAGTGATCTTCAACACTTGCGCGGTCCGCGGCCATGCTGAGGACAGGGTGTTCGGCAATATCGGGGCCATGAAGGCGGTCAAGGCTGAGCGGCCCGAGGTGATAGTGATCATGGGCGGCTGCATGGTACAGCAGCGTCACATAGCTGACAGCATAAAGAAGAGCTATCCCTATGTGGATATCATCTTCAACACGAACAATATTGCGGAACTGCCTGACAGGATCTCCGGATTCCTGCAGACGGGAAAGCGTATGCTGGATCCGGCATGCAGCGAATATACTCTAAATGAGGGAATACATGCCGTCAGGGACATGGAGAGATGCAGGGCATACCTGCCGATCATGTACGGATGCAACAACTTCTGCAGTTACTGCGTGGTCCCTCTCGTCAGAGGCAGGGAACGCAGCAGATGCCCCGAGGACGTTGTAAAGGAGTTCCGCGAGTGCGTGGAAGCCGGCTGCAAGGACATAATGCTTCTGGGGCAGAACGTCAACTCCTACGGCAACAACTCCGGATTCGGCGTCGATTTTCCCGATCTGCTGCGGATGCTCAACGATGTGGACGGCGACTTCGTGATCAGGTTCATGACCAGCCATCCCAAGAATGCGTCAAAGAAGCTTTTCGACACCATCGCCGAATGCAGCAAGATCAGCAGGCATATACATCTGCCGGTACAGTCCGGTTCCGACAGGATACTGAAGCTCATGAACCGCAACTACACCAGAGAGCAGTACATGGAGCTCATCAGATACGCCAGGAGCGTGATCCCGGACGTGTACTTCACCTCCGACATCATCGTCGGGTTCCCGGGGGAGACGGAGGAGGATTACCTGCAGACCTGCTCTCTCATAGAAGAGGCGAACTACTACGCGATCTTCAGCTTCATCTATTCAAAGCGGGAGGGGACTCCCGCCGCAAAGATGCCGGACGACACCCCTCACAGCGTCAAAGCTCAGCGTCTCAATGCCCTCAACGAGATACAGAGACAGGTGACGGAGAAACTGGAGCTCGGGCTGGTAGGGACACGGCAGAGAGGCATCTGCACCGGATTCCTGGAAGACGGAACGTTCGAGTGCAGGATCAACAACAATGCGGAAGTAACAGTGAAAGGCAGCGCGGAAGTGAATGAGTTCTGCGACATCACAATCACTGATTACATAAACAGAAGATTATACGGAAAGGCAGAATAACAATGTTTGAGAACAACAGGATCATCCAGCTGGCGCGTGAACTCGGCGCAGAGATACAGAAGAGTCCGGAATATCAGGACTTTCAGGAAGCCCGTGAAAGGAACGACGCCGATGACGCGCTGCAGGCGCTCATCTCGACATTCAACATCGCCCAGATGAATCTCGAAAGGGCCATGAAGGAGACGGAGAGAGACACTGAGAAGATCGCAGGCTTCACCGCCGATGTCAATGAAGCATACAACGGCATCATGTCCAACGAGAACATGCGCTACTATATAGTCAACAAGGACTATATGGAGAGAGAACTCAACTATATCTATCAGATACTCGCCGCGGCCATCAACGGAAAGGATCCCTTCACCGTCGAAGAAGCTATCGGCGGATGCAGCGGAGACTGCAGTTCCTGCAGCAGCTGCGGCTGATGCACCGCGCAGAGATCGAACTATTAAGGAACGGAAGACTTAAATGGCGTATCCAGAGGTGACCGCGCAGCTGTCTCCCATGATGAGGCAGTATATCGAGGTCAAAAAACAGCATCCGGACAAGCTCCTTATGTACAGACTCGGGGATTTTTACGAGCTGTTCTTTGACGATGCCGTCACCGCTTCCAGAGAACTTGAACTGGTCCTGACAGGCAGGGACTGCGGACTTCCCGAGAGAGCGCCGATGTGCGGCGTACCGTATCACGCGGTGGACAGATATGTTTCCCAGCTCGTTGAGAAGGGATACAAGGTCGTGATATGCGAGCAGATGGAGGATCCCGCCAAGGCAAAAGGCCTTGTCAAGAGGGACATCGTCAGGATCGTGACCCCAGGAACTCTCACCGACACTGAAGTGCTGGAGGAATCCAGGAACAACTATGCCTCGGCAGTGTATCTTGACGGAACACGCTACGGCGCCGCGTTTGCGGACATCTCCACGGGAGAAATGCATATCACGGAAGGTGACGGCGACCTGAGAGAAGTGCTGATGGAACTGTCCAGATACCTTCCCAGAGAGGTCCTGTGCAACACAGACATCACTTCCGACAGCGGAGCAGCCGCTTTCCTTGAGAAGAACAATGTTTCGTTCCAGCGGCTCTCTGCAGCATATTTCGACCTGCAGTCCGCAAAAGATACCGTTGCGGAGCAGTTCGACGCCGGCACGGTGTCGTCGCTCGGCGTGAACAGGCACAAACAGGCAGTTGCCGCCGCAGGAGCGCTGATCAGATACATAGGGGAGACACAGTTCTCCGGACTAAAGAGGCTCTGCTCAGCTGATTTCTTCAGCTCCAGGGACTACATGCTCCTGCCCGAGAGCTGCCGGAGGAATCTCGAGATAACCGAGACCATGCGCTCCGGGGAGAGACGGGGGAGCCTGCTCTGGGCTATAGACCGCACCTCCACATCCATGGGAAAGAGGCTGCTCAGGACTTTCCTGGAGAAGCCGCTCCTCGATCCGGCTCAGATCAATCTCAGGCTGGATGCGGTGGAGGAGTTCAACAACAACTCGGTGCTTTGCGGACAGCTGTCAGACAGTCTCAAGGGCGTGTTCGACCTGGAGAGGCTCATGACCCGCATCATGTACGGCAAATGCACGCCTAGAGATCTTATAGCGTTCTCGGCGACTTCCGTGAGACTTGGCGAGATAAAGGCGCTCTCCGCGTCGTTCAGGACGAAGCTGCTGCGCAGGCTGGCTTCATCGGTCGACACTCTCGACGATCTCAAGGAGGAGATAAACTCCACCATAGCGGACGACCCGCCGGCTCTCCTTAAGGACGGAGGATACATCCGTCCCGGCAGAAACGCCGAGATAGACGAACTGAGGGAGCTGCTGCACGACTCAAAGTCATATCTGGCCAAACTGGAGCAGTCCACAAAGGAGAAGACCGGGATCAAGAATCTGCGCGTAGGGTACAACAGGGTATTCGGATACTACTTTGAGGTCTCGAAGTCCAACATAGATTCAGTTCCGGATTACTTCATCAGAAAACAGACACTGACCACAGGTGAGAGATATATAACGGAAGAACTTAAGGACCTCGAGAACAGGATCCTCTCCGCCGGAGAGCGGCTGGACCTGCTTGAGAGGGACCTGTACGACCGCCTCTGCGAAAAACTCACCGACAACCTTCAGCGCGTGCAGGATACGTCCTATGCGGTCGCATACATCGACGTGCTCTGCGCGCTGGGAGAGCTTGCGCGCGACAACGGCTACTGCAGGCCTGAGGTGGACAACAGCGACGTCATCAGGATCACCTCGGGAAGACATCCAGTGGTGGAACTGGTGCTCAGGGATGAGATGTTCGTCCCCAACGATACGAACCTGGACTGCAGGAAGAATCTTGTCAATCTGATCACCGGACCCAATATGGCCGGCAAATCCACATACATGAGGCAGGTGGCGCTGATCACCATCCTGGCGCAGATCGGATCCTTCGTGCCGGCTGCATCCGCCAGGATAGGCGTCGTGGACTCCATATACACGCGTGTCGGAGCCAGCGACGATCTGTTCTCAGGAGATTCCACTTTCATGGTGGAGATGAAGGAAGTCGCGGAGATACTGGAGAACGCCGGGACCGGCAGTCTCGTCATCCTGGACGAGATCGGAAGGGGAACATCGACATATGACGGAATGAGCATAGCCAGGAGCGTGATAGAGTACATCTGCTCCGAGGGCGGTATAGGCTGCAAGACGATGTTCGCGACCCACTACCACGAGCTCACCGATATGGACGCAGATTTCAGCAATCTCAAGAACTACAATATCGCTGCCAAGAAGCGGGGAGATACCATAACCTTCCTCAGAAGGATCGTGGAAGGCCCGGCGGATGACAGCTACGGAATAGAAGTCGCAAATCTCGCGGGTGTGCCTTCCGGGGTCACCGAAAGAGCCAAGGAGATACTTGCGTCCCTGGAGGAGAAGAATCCCGACCGCATCGAGCGCAGGATCATAACGACAAGTGTCGAGAACACAAGCGAGATAGAAGAAGAACTCAGCAGGATGCACATAGACACCATCACGCCGCTGGAGGCTATGAGCATCCTCGACAGGCTCATCCGGGCTGCGAAGAAAAAGAGGGAATAAGATGGGATCAGTACATGTGCTTGATGACAGAGTCCGGGAGTTGATCTCCGCCGGAGAGGTCGTGGAACGCCCTGCTTCCGTGGTCAAGGAACTGGTGGAAAACGCTCTGGACGCCGGCGCTGACAGGATAGATATCGAACTGAGAGGCCACGGCCTTGCGATGATATCCGTCACCGACAACGGCAAAGGCATCGAAGAGGACGACATAAAGACCGCTTTCCTCAGGCATGCCACCAGCAAGATAAGCACAGCGGACGATCTCAACTCCATCGGATCTCTCGGGTTCCGCGGAGAAGCCCTCGCCGCCATTGCCGCAGTCTCGAAAGTCAGGCTCTCCACAAAGACACCGGAGAACGTGCACGGATTCAGATACATCATAGAGGGGGGAAAAGAGGTCTCGCTGCAGGAGTGCGGAACTCCGACGGGCACCAATGTCACGGTGACCGACCTCTTCTACAACACCCCCGCCCGCATGAAGTTCCTCAAGAAAGACGTGGCGGAGGGCAACGCCTGTGAGCAGCTGGTATGGCACATCGCGCTGTCCGAGCCGGATGTGTCCTTCCGGCTCATCAGAGAGGGAAAACTCGTGATGCGCACCACCGGTCAGGGACTGTACTCGGCCATATTCGACCTGTATCCGAGGGAGATAGCCTCGGGAATGGGCGAGATCTCGTCGGCACCGGGCGATTTCGTCGCCGTGAACGGATATGTCTCATCTCCTGCGCAGTCCAGGGCAAGCAGGAGCCTGCAGCATATCTCGGTCAACGGACGCTATATACGCAGCAGAGCCATTCAGGCAGCTGCAGAGGAAGCATATAAAGGATTCATCATGCAGGGCAAGTTCCCCGCATTCGTGATCTCTGTCACCGTGCCGCTGGACGCAGTGGATGTCAACGTGCATCCGGCAAAGACGGAGATCAGATTTACCGATGAGAGATCGGTTACCCGCGCAGTGTACAAGGCCGTTCGGGATACGGTTCAGCGCCTGGGATCTTCAACTCCCGACCTGCAGATAACAGGATCATCCGTCCCGGATCAGCAACCGGAAGATGAAAAGCCGGCTCCCGCTTCCGGAGAAGAGAGGACAAGAGACCGGGCAGCCAAAGCCGGGAACGTTTCTTTCCATTCCGAGAGAGTGCCATCGGGATTCCGTGATCCGGCGCGCGAGCTCTTTGAGGATCTGGTCCGCATAGACTCATCTGCAGAGGCAAAGCCGGCACAGGGAAGGCCGTCTTCCCTGGATATTTTCCCGGAAGAAGACAGCACCGGACCTGCGCCTGTACAGACCGCTCTGACTCAGGACAGACCGGATGAAGAAGATCCTGTCCTCTTCAGGGAAGATCACCTCAAAGTGATAGGAGAACTGTTCGACACATATATCGTCGCTGGTGCCGGGGACCAGATGGTCATGATAGACATGCACGCCGCCCATGAGAGACTGCTGTATGAGCTGATCAGGGACGCCCACAGGAACGTGGACAGTCAGATCCTGCTGGAGCCCGTCATCGTATCTCTTTCTCCCGATGAGAAACAGGCGATCCTGGACAATACGGAGGCACTCGAGAAACTCGGATTCTCGGTATCGGAGCTGGGAGAGAGGGAAGTCGCCGTCAGGGAGATCCCGACGTATCTTAAGAACAGCGCGGCTGCCGATGCGGTCACCGAGATAGCCAACGGACTGCTGGAAAACAGCGAGTCGCTGACATTCGAAGCCAGAGAATGGCTGATGCATTCATCTGCCTGCCGCGCCGCCATAAAAGCGGGGCATAAGGCATCCCGGACGGAGATGGTGTCCCTGGCGGAGCAGATACTGTGCGGAGACGTTCCGAAATACTGTCCGCACGGCAGGCCTGTATACATAACGATGTCCAAGAACGAGATAGAAAAGAGATTCGGAAGAATTGTTTGACAGGATCATTGCTATCGGAGGCCCTACCGGATCAGGTAAGAGCAGCCTCGCCATGGAACTCGCCCGCCGCACCGGGGGAGAGATAGTTTCATGCGATTCGATGCAGATCTACAAGGGACTGGACGTCGGCACGGCAAAGCCGGCGAAAGAGGACACGGAAGCAGTCAGACACTGGCTGATCGATATAAAAGAACCTTGCGAGAGATACAGCGTAGCAGATTATGTTGAGGACGCCCGGAACGCCATTTCCGATATCAACGGCAGAGGTCTTCCCGCGATAGTCTGCGGAGGGACAGGTCTCTACATGTCATCGCTGCTGTCCGGGATCGAGTTTCCGGAGGCTTCGTCGCGGGACGACGAACTTAGGCTGAGGCTTACCTCGTTCATCGACATGTTCGGCACGGATACGTTCCTCAGGAAGATCGCATCGGCGGATCCAGCGTACGCAGAGAAGCTTAAGCCGAACGATGTAAAGAGGATAGTCCGCGCCATGGAGATAATAGAGTCCGGAAGCACTCCGTCGGAACAGATAGCAGCATCAAAAGGAGAGGGCTATCCTGACGCGGTAAAGATACTGGTCAGCTGCTCTTCCAGAGAAGCGCTGTACAAACGCATCGAGGACAGGTGCGACGCGATGATGCAGGACGGTATAGTGGACGAGGCGAGATATGTCTACGACAACCGCGGCAGTTTTGCCACCGCTTCCGCAGCCATAGGCTACAAAGAGTTCTTCGGCTTCTTCGAAGGCAGAAACTCTCTGGAGGAATGCCTGTCGGAACTCAAAAAGGCGACGCGGCACTACGCCAAACGCCAGCTGACATGGTTCAGACGCGAGAAGGATTTCACCGCGCTGTTCTCTGACACCACTGATACGGAAAAGATTGCCGATCAGGCGATCGGCCTTGCAGATCGGAGCATAAGTATATGAGATCATCAGGAGCAAAACTGATAGTCGGCCTTCTGGCCGTCCTCATCGTACTCTACGTCGCCATGCAGGTATATCTGGTGACGTATCCTTCATACCGCACTGAGATCGCTGTCCTCTGCGAGCTGTCGGACCAGATCACAGCTTCAGGGACCGCGGTCAGACCGGAGACGGTCTCCGGCGACGAATCCGGAGTGAAGTACTTCCTCGTTTCAGACGGAGACAAGGTCGCCAAGGGAGAGAAAGTCGCGGAGTTTTTCAGAGATTCGGCAGCTGCTGTCAGGAACATGTACCTCGATCAGCTCAAGAAGGAACTGGACGTCCTGACGGATCTCTCGAAGGGCAACAGGGGAAACACAAATCTGGAGTCCATAAGGCGGTCTGTCTACGGACTGCTCAGCAGTTACTCCGAGGACATCGGTCATCACGATTTCTCGGATATCAGCGATGTCAGAAGAAGTCTGATCACTTATCTGTCCAGCTACGATATCTCCGCAGGGGGAGAGATAGACACGTCCCAGCGTGCGGAAGCAGTCCGCGCTCTCATTGCTTCGGTACAGTCGTCGGACCTTGAACCGACCGGATATGTGATCTCGGAGGAATCGGGTTTCTTCGTGTCATTCACCGACGGATGCGAGACCGGGATCACTCCCGATTCCCTTGACACCATGACGGCTGAGGAGATGAAAGACGCCATAGACAGGAACCACGGCTCCTACAGATACAGCGACGACCACTACAAGATATTGTCCGACTATACATGGTACTATGTCTGCACCCTCAGCCCGGAGGAGGCTTCCAGACTCAGGGTAGGCAGAAAGTACTCCGCCGATTTCAGCTACAGCACTGCTACGGATCTTCCCGCGACCGTTGAGAAGCTCCTGCCGTCGGAGGACGGTTCATTCACCGTAGCGATACTGTCCTTCGACAGGATGAACCCCGCGGCGGCGGTCCTCAGGAATGAGGACGTGGACATCAAGTTCACAAACTACAGGGGCATCAAGGTGGATAAGACGGCACTGAGACTCATCGACGGAAAGCTCGGTGTCTTCGTCAAATACGGCACCATGGTCAAGTTCAAAGAGGTGGACATCATCTACGAGACGGAGGACTTCGTGCTTTCCTCCGTGACGGAGGGGAACAGTTCGCTGCTGTCGCTGTATGACGAGATAATCACACAGGGAAAGAACCTGTATGTCGACAGGGACCTTTCAAGGAGTTGACTTTAAAACAGCCAGGATATAGAATCTACGTTGTTAACGGCGCAGAAGAAGAGGTTGGCGCACACGGGATCAAAGAGAGCCGCTGCAAGGTGAGAGTGCGGTGTTCCACGACGTGTCATGGTCGCTTCGGAGCCGGTCCGGTGAACTGTGAGCCGGATCCGTATCTCCGCGTTAAGGAGCAAAGAGAGGTCCGCAAGGACAACTCGGGTGGTACCGCGGTCTGAGATCGTCCCGAAGCGTATGCTTCGGGATTTTTTGATAAGGAAAAACAAAAATGAAAGAATTGGCAAAACAGTACAATCCCAAAGAGGTGGAGTCCAGGATCTATTCGCGCTGGATGGAATCCGGTTATTTCCGCCCCGAAGTCGACCCCAAGAAGACTCCCTACACCATCGTCATGCCTCCTCCCAACATAACGGGACAGCTTCACATGGGGCATGCGCTGGACATGTCTCTGCAGGATGTCATCATCCGACTCAAGAGGATGCAGGGATACAACGCCCTTTGGCTGCCAGGAACTGACCACGCCTCCATCGCCACCGAAGCGAAGATCGTGGAAGCGATGCGGGAAGAGGGCATCACAAAGGACGATCTCGGAAGGGAAGGATTCCTCGAGAGAGCCTGGAAGTGGAAGGAACAGTACGGAGGCAGGATCGACGAGCAGCTGAAGTATCTCGGCAGTTCCTGCGACTGGTCCCGCGAGAGATTCACCATGGATGAAGGCTGCTCCAAAGCGGTCCTCGACGTGTTCTGCAAGCTCTATGAGAAAGGACTGATCTACAGGGGAGAGAGGATCATCAACTGGTGTCCCCACTGTCTCACGTCGATATCCGACGCAGAAGTCGAATTCGAGGAGCAGGACGGATCATTCTGGCATCTCAGATATCCTTTCAGCGACGGAAGCGGATATCTCGAGCTCGCTACCACGAGACCCGAGACGCTGCTTGGCGATACAGCAGTCGCGGTCAACCCCAATGACGAAAGATACAAGGACGCAGTCGGAAAGACGGTCATACTGCCGATAGTCGGCAGGGAGATCCCCGTAGTCGCCGACGACTATGTGGAGATGGATTTCGGTACAGGCGTCGTTAAGGTCACTCCGGCGCACGACCCCAACGACTACGAAGTCGGACTCAGGCATGGCCTTGAGATCATCAACGTCCTCAACGAGGATGGCTCGGTGAACGAGAACGGCGGCAAATACTGCGGCATGGACCGCTATGAGTGCCGCAAACAGATCGTTAAGGATCTGGAGGAAGGCGGTTTCCTGGTCAGCGTCGAGCCCTACAAGCACAACGTCGGCACCTGCTACCGCTGCGGAACCACAGTCGAGCCGCGCATCAGCAAGCAGTGGTTCGTCAGGATGCAGCCTCTCGCCGAACCGGCCATCAAGGCTGTGGAGGACGGAGACGTAAAGTTCGTGCCCGAGCGCTTCTCCAAGACATATTTCAACTGGATGTACAACATAAAGGACTGGTGCATCAGCCGTCAGCTCTGGTGGGGACACAGGATCCCCGCATACTACTGCGACGACTGCGGCGAAGTCATCGTCTCCAAGGAACAGCCCGAATGCTGCCCCAAGTGCGGAGGAAAGGTGCACCAGGATGAAGACACTCTGGATACATGGTTCTCATCGGCACTCTGGCCTTTCTCCACTCTGGGATGGCCAGAAGATACCGAAGATCTGAAATATTTCTATCCCACGGATACTCTGGTCACCGGTTACGACATCATATTCTTCTGGGTCGCGAGGATGATCTTCTCCGGTATCGAGCACATGGGAGAGGTGCCCTTCAAAACAGTGTTCATTCACGGCCTGGTCAGGGACTCCCAGGGAAGGAAGATGTCCAAATCGCTCGGCAACGGCATAGATCCGCTGGATACCATCGACGAATACGGCACCGACGCCCTCAGATTCATGCTGGCCAGCAGCGTGAGTCCCGGAAACGACATGCGCTACTCCGACGAGAAGATGATCGCGGCAAGAAACTTCTGCAACAAGATGTGGAACGCCGGAAGATTCATCCTCATGAACGATGTGGACGGTGTAAAGCCTGATACCTTGCCGGATGAACTTGAGACGGAAGACCGCTGGATACTCACTCAGCTGGAGAACGTGATACAGGAAGTCACGGCAAACATGGAGCATTTCGAGCTTGGGATAGCCGCTTCCAAGGTCTATGATTTCGCCTGGGATGTGTTCTGTGACTGGTATGTGGAGCTCGCGAAGCTCAGGCTCAATTCCGATGACGAGAAGAGGAAGCAGTCCTGCAAACAGGTGCTTGTCTATACGTTCACCAGGATCCTGCAGATGCTGCACCCGTTCATGCCCTTCATCACCGAGGCTATCTACGAGGCGCTCCCGACATCGAGCGAGAGCATCATGATCTCCAGATGGCCGGAATACGACAGTTCGCTCTGTTTCGAGGAAGATACGGAACGCTTCGGCAAGATCATGGACATCATCAAAGCGGTCAGAGCCATCCGCGCGGAGAAGAACGTCCAGCCCTCCAAGCTGCTCGACATCTCCATCGAGACACAGGAGCCCGAGATCTTCAACGCGGGATCCGAGTTCATCAAACGCCTGGCAAAAGCAGCGACCGTGACAGTCGGCGCGGGATTCGACATACCCGATGCAGTCCAGGCGGTGACGGACAGCGCAAGGGCGCTGATACCGCTCTCCGAACTGGTAGACAGGGAAAAGGAGCTTGCGAGGCTCGAGAAGGAGCTCAAAGCCGTCGAAAAGGATATGGCGGGACTTGAAGGAAGACTCTCCAATCCCCAGTTCCTGAGCAAAGCGCCTGAGAACGTGGTCGCGGGAGAGCGCGACAAACTAGAGAAACTTACGGCCAAGAAGGCCATGATCACCGAGAGCATAAGCAAGCTCGGCTGAGATCGCACCGTAACAGTTATCCGTCCGGCATGAACTGCCGGACGGATGTCGTTATATGCCGATTGTGGTATAATTAGGAGAAGGCAAAGGCGGTGATGACATGAGGATACTGGGTATAGACCCCGGATATGCGATAGTCGGTTACGGAGTGATCGACTACTTCACCAACAACACTTTCCATGTCGCCGCTTACGGCGCCATTACCACGGAGCCGGACACTCCCTTTGAAAAGCGCCTGATGACCATATATGACGGTCTCAACACCGTGATAAACAGGACCAGGCCTGAAGTGCTTGCCGTGGAGAAGCTGTATTTCGTGAACAACGTGACGACCGGCATCGGTGTCGGCGAGGCGAGAGGAGTTACGCTTCTTGCCGCCGCGCAGGCGGGACTGCCGATCTACGAGTATTCGCCGATGGCCATCAAGCAGGCGGTCACCGGCTACGGCAAGGCCGAGAAAAAACAGGTCATGGAACTGACCAGGATGATACTGGGCCTGGAGAAGATACCTAAGCCCGACGATACCGCCGACGCGCTTGCGGTCGCGATATGCCACGCGCATTCAAGCGCTTCGACGCTCGGAGAGCTGTATTCGAAATATAACAGAGGGATAAAATGATCTACTCACTAAACGGGACACTGCTGGAAAAGAGCACTGATCTCGCCGTTATCGAATGCGGCGGAGTCGGGTATGCATTCTCATGTTCCAACAACACTCTCTCGATGCTTCCGGCCGCGGGCGAGAACGCATTCGTCTATACCGTCCTGTCCGTCAAGGAGAACGGGGTGGACCTGTACGGGTTCTCCACGCCCAAAGAGAGGGACGCATTCAAACTTTTATGCTCCATCAGCGGAGTCGGCCCCAAGCTGGCACTCTCGGTGCTCTCGACATATGACGCAGACAGACTGGCTCTTCTCATCGCGAGCGGCGATGCCAAGGCTGTCACTGCATGTCCGGGAGTCGGTCCAAGGCTTGCTCAGAGGATAGTCAACGAGCTCAAGGACAAGGTGCTACAGCTCGATGTCACCGGAATAGGAGAGGTCGTCACCGCCGTGGACAGTTCCGCCGCTTCTGAGGCGGTCGCAGCGCTGATCTCTCTTGGATTCTCGCATTCAGAGGCAGCGTCCGCTGTTGCCGGCCTCCCACCGGAACTCAGCACAGAAGATATGATCACTTCCGCCCTAAGATCGCTCAGCACAAGGTGAAAGATTAGATGAACGACTTTTTTGACGACAGAATAATAGAACCCGATTACCTGGAAGAGGATGCAGAGACTTCCATGACGCTGCGTCCGCTGACGCTGGACGAGTTTGTCGGCCAGACACAGCTCAAGGAGAACCTCTCCGTCAGCATCACGGCTGCCAAGAACAGAGGTGAGTCTCTGGACCACATACTGTTCTACGGACCTCCCGGACTCGGGAAGACCACCCTGGCCCAGATCGTGGCGAGGGAGATGGGAGTCAACATCAGGGTCACCTCGGGTCCCGCCATCGAGAAGCCAGGTGATCTCGCGGCGATACTGACCAGCCTGTCCCAGGGGGACATCCTGTTCATCGATGAGATCCACCGCCTGTCGAGACAGGTGGAAGAGGTCCTCTATCCTGCGCTGGAAGACTTTTCACTGGATATAATCATCGGCAAAGGTCCTGCGGCAAGATCCATCCGCATCGACCTCAAGCCTTTTACGCTTATCGGAGCGACTACCAGATCCGGAATGATCTCATCACCGATGAGAGACCGCTTCGGGATGCTGCTGAAGCTCGATATGTATTCGCCGGAGGACCTCGCCAAGATCGTCACCAGATCTGCGGGGATCCTTGATCTGCCCATCACCGATCCTGACGGACCGCTGGAGATCGCCAAGAGATCCAGAGGAACGCCGAGAATAGCCAACAGGCTGCTCAAGCGCGTCAGGGACTACAGCCAGGTCATGGGAGACGGAAGCATCAACCGCGAGACAGTGGACATGACCCTCGACAAAATGGGCATCGATGAACTTGGACTCGACGGACTCGACAGACGTCTTCTCAGAGCCGTCATAACCAGCTACGGCGGAGGCCCCGTCGGTCTGGAGACCATAGCTGCCATGCTGGGTGAGGACGCCGGAACGCTGGAAGATGTCTGCGAACCATATCTCATGCAGATAGGATTCCTCACAAGGACACCGCGCGGAAGGTGCGTCACACCGGCCGCTTACAACCATCTCGGGATAAAATTCCAGGGAGGCACTGACGACATTCAGACCTCGCTGTATTGACGCGGAGCTTTTATGAGAGCAGCAGAAGGCTGGAAAGATTACGAACTGATAGATGCTTCCTCCGGCAACAGACTGGAGAGATGGGGCAGCTATCTTCTTGTGCGCCCTGATCCCCAGGTCATCTGGCACACGGAAAAGAAGGACTCCGGATGGGATAGAGCGGACGCGGTCTATCACCGTTCGTCGAGCGGCGGAGGATCCTGGGAGTACAGGAGTCCTCTTCCTGAAGAATGGACGGTGGAGTGGAACGGCCTGCGCCTGATCGTGACCCCGACCAACTTCAAGCATACCGGCGTATTTCCGGAACAGGCTGCAAACTGGAAGATATACGAAGACCTGATAGGCAGCGCCGGAAGGGATATAAAGGTCCTGAACCTCTTCGGGTATACCGGAGCCGCATCGCTGGCCTGCCTGAGAGCGGGAGCTTCGGTGTGCCACGTCGACGCCAGCAAGGGAATGGTCGCACAGGCAAAGAGAAACTCAGCGCTCAATGGACTCTCCGACAGGCCGTGCAGATGGATAGTGGACGACTGCATGAAGTTCGTTCTCAGAGAGGCGAGGAGAGAAAACAGGTATGATGCCATCATAATGGATCCGCCCAGCTACGGACGCGGTCCGTCCGGAGAGGTCTGGAAATATGAGGACGATATCTCTGAACTCGTGAACGCCTGCACAGATATACTCAGCGACGATCCGCTGTTCTTCGCACTGAACAGCTATACCACCGGCATCTCGCCGTCGGCGTCCGGATACCTTCTCTCCTGCGCGATGAGCGGATATCCCGGGAAGGTGACCGCCGACGAGATAGGACTCACTGTCACAGGCACTGGATTCGCTTTACCGTGCGGAAGCACATCAATATATACCAAGAGGTAACCGTGAACAGTCTCATTCGATTTGAAAACGTCTCTTTCTCATACGGCACCAACAATGTGCTGGAGAATATAGACCTGGAAGCCGGGGAAGGCGAGTTCCTGGCTGTTTTGGGCTACAACGGATCGGGAAAGTCCACGCTGGCCAAGCTCATCAACGGCATCCTCCTGCCTACATCCGGAAAAGTATATGTGGACGGGATGGACACCTCGGACGAGACCAAGCTCGCTGACATCAGAAAGACTGCAGGAATGGTGTTCCAGAACCCGGACAACCAGATAGTAGCCACCATTGTGGAGGAAGATATAGCGTTTGCCCCTGAGAATCTGGGCCTGGATCCCGCAGAGATAAGGATGCGCGTGGACGATGCCATCAAGGCAGTAGGGCTTGAGAAGCATATAAAGGACGCGCCTCACAAACTTTCCGGCGGCCAGAAACAGCGGGTGGCCATTGCGGGAGTCCTTGCGATGCAGCCGAGATGCATAATACTGGACGAGCCCACGGCCATGCTGGATCCCAAAGGAAGGTCCCTGGTCATGGGAGTCATCGAACGCCTTAACAGAGAAAAGGGGATAACCATAATCCTCATCACGCACTTCATGGAAGAAGCCGCGCTGGCGGACAGGATACTGATCCTCTCCGACGGAAAGATCGTGGAGAACGGAACGCCGAAGCAGGTGTTCTCGGACAGAGAGAGGATGCTCTCTCTCGGGCTGGAGGTGCCTCCGGTCACCGATCTGACGCTGAACCTTATCGGCAGCGGACTTCCTCTTGAGAACGACATCATACACCCGGAAGAGCTCATCGATTCTCTTCTCAGGATCAAGGAGGCCGAGACTTGAGTACACTTAGACTTGAGAACGCAGGCTTCACCTATCAGAAGGGCATGCCCGATGAGAAGACAGCGGTTTCCGGTGTGACACTGAGCTTTGACGAAGGTGATTTCGTCGGGATCATAGGGCATACGGGGAGCGGTAAGTCCACTCTCATACAGATGCTCAACGGGCTTCTGAAGCCTACTACAGGAAACGTCTATATCGACGGCGATGATATATGGGACGACAGGTCCAAGCTGAGAGAGAAGAGGTTCAAGGTAGGTCTTGTCCTGCAGTATCCCGAATACCAGCTGTTCGAAGAGACCGTGAGGAAAGACATAGCGTTCGGACCAAGGAATCTCGGACTGAGCGAGGAGGAGATCGACAGCCGCGTCAAAGAAGCTGCCGAATTCCTCCGCATACCCGACAAGCTGCTGGACAGATCCCCGTTCGATCTTTCGGGAGGAGAGAAGCGCAGGGCGGCTATAGCCGGCGTGCTTGCGATGCGCCCGGAAGTGCTGGTGCTGGACGAGCCCACAGCAGGGCTGGATCCCAGGGGAAGGCGGGATATCCTGGATGTCATCAGGAACTACCATGAAGCGGAGAAAAAGACCGTCATCCTGGTGTCACATTCCATGGATGACGTTGCGAGATACGCGAACAAAGTGCTGGTCATGAACAACGGGACGGTCCTTTACTACGACACCGTAGCCGAGGTGTTCAAGCATGCGCTTGAACTCAGGGAGACCGGACTCAACATTCCTACGGTCACCGGCATACTCCTCACGCTCAAGGAGAGGGGACTGGATGTCGACACCGACATCTATACGCCTGCTGCCGCGGCGCAGACGATCACGGAAACGTTCAGGGGGACGAAAAGATGAGAGACATCACCCTCGGACAGTACATAAACGGTGATTCCGTCATTCACCGTCTCGATCCGCGCGTCAGACTGATCCTGACTCTCGCGTACATCATCATGCTCTTCCTGCTCAACACGCTGCTGCAGATGGTGCTCGCACTCGTCTTTATCCTTCTGGCGTATGCACTGGTCAGGATCCCGGTCAAGATGCTCCTTAAGAGCCTGAAGCCCATAATCCCCATCATC
>JAFYZY010000011.1 GCA_017548485.1 Oscillospiraceae bacterium
GATCTGAAGGATTCTCCGTTCGTAGGATCTTTCTCCTGCAGCTGGTCTGCCCTGGATCACAGTTCAACAGACGATGACAGCTGGCACGGAAGGATCTCCATTCTGGAGATCAAAGAAGACGGCACATTTTCTCTCCGATTCGATTCTCTTTCCGGCGGTGCCGAAGTCGTCATGACCTCTGTCAGCGGCACGGTGAGCGTCAGAGATGACCGGGCAGAGTGCGTTATCAAGGACCGAGACAGTGATGACTTCCTGGGTTCTGACGTCAGTTCCTTCTCCCTCGTGCTTATCGATACCGATGAACTCAGATTTTCCGGCGAGCAGATCGGAGCCGTATTGAACCGTGACGTTTTCACCCGGGCACAATAACCGACTGTTTCACTTTTGAATAAGATAAGGCCATCAGCCGCGGCTGATGGCCATTTTGTATCTTCTATGATCACTCCTTATGGTTGCTGCCTTCATACAGGAGCTCTGTTTTGATATCGTAAAGCTTCTGAGAGAGGTCAACATAGTATCCGTGAGGATTCTCGAATCTCTTCACCTCGTCCCATAGGGTGTCGACTTCCTTCATGCAGTACTCTCTGATCTCTTTCACGTCCGGGAGGTCGTACACGAGCTTGCCGTCCTTGAACACCTGGACCATGAGTTCTCTCGCGGTGAAGTTCTCTATGGTTTTTCTCTTCCATGGGTTATGCTGGTCGAATATCGTCAGAGGCTGCCTCTCATCTATGGTCTCGTCGTATACGCAGATCTGATCGGCTATCGCCTTTCCTGTCTCCCTGTCATAGAGACGGTATATCTTTTTGAAGTGAGGTGTCGTGATCTTGATAACGTTCTCGCTGATCTTTATCCTGGGATGGATGACACCGTCGGCGTCCTCTATTGCCGCAAGCTTGTATACTCCGCCCAGCACCGGATCGCTCTTTGAGGTGATCAGCCTTTCGCCTACACCGAAACTGTCCACGCATCCGCCCTGCGCGATAAGGTCGGTGATCAGATACTCGTCAAGTGCGTTGCTGATCACGATCTTGCACTCCTGCAGGCCGTTCTCGTCAAGGATCTCGCGGGTGCGTCTGGTGAGATAAGCCAGGTCTCCGGAGTCGATCCTTACGGAACATTTGTGGACTCCCATCGGCCAGAGCACTTCCTTGAAAGCTCTCATGGCATTCGGCAGCCCGCTGTTCAGAACGTCATACGTATCTATGAGCAGGCAGGCATTCTGGGGATACTGTTCACAGTAGGTCTTGAATGCGGTGTATTCGTCGTCGAAGATCTGCACCCAGCTGTGCGCCATCGTTCCCAGCGCGGGAATGTCGTAATCCTTTCCGGTGAGCGTGCAGCTCGTCCCGGCGCATCCGGCGATGTAGGACGCTCTGGCGCCGTAGTATGCGGCTGATGCTCCGTGTGCCCTTCTTGCGCCGAATTCCATGACCGGTCTTCCCTGCGCTGCTCTGACTATCCTGTTGGACTTTGTGGCGATAAGAGACTGATGGTTGATGCACAGCAGCAGGAAGGTCTCAAGGATCTGTGCCTCCACGGTCCTCGCTCTCACAGTCAGAAGCGGCTCGCCGGGGAACACTACAGTTCCCTCCGGCACTGCCCATATGTCTCCGGTAAAACGGAAATCCTCAAGGCTCTTAAGCCATTCCTCCGAGAAGCACTTCTGGTCTCTCAGATATTCGATATCGCTCTCATCAAAGTGGAAGTCCCTGACATAGTTCGCTATCTCGTCAAGCCCGGCGGCGATCACATAACCGCCTCCGTCCGGTACTTCCCTGAAAAAGATGTCGAAATACGCGATCCTGTCTGACAGTCCCGCCACGGTGAATCCGTTAGCCATCGTATACTCGTAAAAGTCGTTGAGAAGCGCCAGGTTCTTCTTATCCATGTATCCTATCTTCCTTCTTTGTTTATGATCATATTCTTATTGTAGCACCGATGGCGGCACATACAATGTCCGGCTCCGCTTCCTATGACACAGGCGGCATTCCCGTGAACGCCGCCCGTGTCTCTTTTTAACGTTATCTCAGTCTTTTTTCCTCCACAGCAGATCCGCTGCGAGAGTGTACATTCCCTTGATGGAAGGAGCCAGGTCTTTATCAGCCATATGCGCTGTATCGTCGAAGACGATGGGTCTTGAGAAATCCTCAGTAAAAGGTTCCCACCTGGGCATAGGCGTTCCGTCTGCATCGTTGCCGTTGGGGTCGCCGGTCTTGGCGAAGTTGGTCCAGTAATTGCACATCATCCTTGCGAGATCATAATGCTTGCCCGTGAACGGTCTCCAGCATGTCGCCAGATTCTCGAACACGAAGTTGAGCTCGGACGAATGGTAATCGCCGGGATCATCTTCTCCCGGGATCTCCGCGTCGAATTCGTACAGCCATGCCGGCAGGCCGTCATCCACAGCGCGCATCAGAAGCAGACGCACGCCGAATGGTGATCCGTTGACCTTTGAAAGTTCAAGGATCCTGTCCAGATCTCCGCTCTTGAAGTCGCAGAGCTCAAGGAACTCATCCGTGTACTTGCCGTAGAGGATATGAGCCTTCTGTTCGAACTCCTCGAGAGATCTGGCGGAAATGACGTCGAAGAACTCACCTGTCGTGTATCCGGTCATGATCGGGATCTGCTTGCGGTCATTGTTGGCCATCATGTAGTTCGGCTGATCGGTGAGGAAATCATCATCTACTACGAACTGGAACTGTCCCGCCCTCTTGCCGAGGTACTCAAAGCACTTGTCCCTTATAAACTCAGCGGGAAGGGCTCTCGCTTCTTCCAGCGTCGTGACTCCGAGATACTCGCGGAAGAACTTGTCTCCCTGCTCCTCTGCCTGCTTGAGCGTCAGATAGTCGGTACCGTGTCCGCCGATAGCGAAGTTGATGCCGGCGCTGCTCTGTGTGATGGCTCTCTTGATGCAGCTGTTCCTGTTCAGAGGCGAGATCACCTGGCACAGCGTGCTGCGTCCGCCAGCGGACTGGCCGAAGATGGTCACGTTCTCCGGATCTCCTCCGAAGTTGGCTATGTTCCTCTCGACCCAGTCGATCCCGGCTTTCTGGTCAAACAGGGCGAAGTTCGTGCAGTGCTTTCCGCCGCTCTCTGCGCTGATCTCGGGATGAGCGAAAAGGCCGAACACGTTCGTGCGGTAGTTTACCGAGACGAGGACCACTCCTCTTCTCGCAAGGTTCTCGCCGTTGAACTCCATCTCAGCGGGGTTTCCACCGATGAGTCCTCCGCCGAATATCCATATCATGACAGGAAGCCTGTCTTCGGGTGTCTTCGCGGGCGTCCAGATGTTGAGATGCAGACAGTCCTCGCTCATCGGGAAATCCATGTCCCAGTGCCATTCTTTCTCATAAAACGGGCCGTATGCTCTGGAGTAGTCCGTCATGTTCGCCGGTCCAAATTCCAGGCAGTCGCGCACACCTTCCCAGGGTTCTACGGGCTGCGGGGCCCTCCAGCGGTTCTTTCCGACAGGAGGCGCAGCAAAAGGTATTCCCTTGAATACCGAGACAGCCATATCGCTGCCATAGGTTCCGCGCACAAGGCCGCCTTCTGTTTTTGCGATCTTTATCATGTCATGCTCCTTTCTTTTGTACGGTTATCCTGGTTTCATTATAACGCATATGCAGCTGCATTATCGACACACTGCCGTGAAATGACGATGTCCCTTTTTTTCTGTACCAAAAAACCGGCGCCCTGCGTGGGCACCGGTTTCGCAGATGATATTTGGATTACGGTCAATACCCTCTGATGACTCCGTGGAGCACATATCTGGCATTGGTGAATGATCCTGAGCAGGTAGACAGCGTGATGACCCTGTCGTTCTCACTGAAAGACACATTTGATGTGAAATCCGATCTTGCGA
>JAFYZY010000098.1 GCA_017548485.1 Oscillospiraceae bacterium
AGTGGACTACACCGATAACGAGATCCGCGAGCTCAACGAGAAGGTCGGCGACGAGACCAACCGCATGTTCACCGATCTGTCCTTCATCGAGAGCGAGATCCTGCTTGCTCCGGAAGAGGAACTTGAAAAGGCCGTCGGCATTGCAAAAGGATGCAAAGTCTATCTTGAGGACATCATCTCCAGGAAGGCGCACATGCTCTCCCCCGAGACCGAAAAGGTGCTCACCGCTCTCGACAGGACTCTTGAAGTCCCCTACACCATCTACAACACGCTCAAACTCGCCGACATAGCCTTCGATCCCTTCACAGTCAACGGAAAAGAGTATCCTCTGGGCTATTCCCTCTTCGAGGATGACTACGAGCTTGAAGCGGATACCGACGTCCGCAGAGCCGCATTCAAGGCGTTCTACGGTACCCTCAAGAAGTACGAGAATACCACAGCCGCCGCTTACAACGCCTGCGTGACCTACGACAAGACCATGTCCGAGCTCCGCGGCTACAGGGACGTGTTCGACAGCCTGCTGTTCCGTCAGAAGGTCACACGCGAGATGTACGACCGCCAGATCGACGTCATCACAGAGCGCCTCGCACCCCATATGAGAAAATATGCCACCCTGCTCGGAAAGATCCACAAGCTCGACAAAATGACCTTCGCCGACCTCAAGATCGCGGTGGATCCGGAATATGATCCCAAGGTCACCATAGAGGAATCCCATAAGTACATCAGAGAAGGCCTCTCCATCCTCGGAGACGATTATGTCGATATGGTCGACAGAGCATACAGGGAGCGCTGGGTGGACTTCGCCAAGAACATCGGAAAGAGCACCGGCGGTTTCTGCTCAGGCATCTACCGCCAGAACTCCTTCATCCTTCTCAACTGGAACGACCGCATGTCCGACGTATTCACCCTGGCGCACGAGCTGGGACATGCCGGACAGTCCATGTACGGAGACGCGGCCCAGTCCTTCTACGACAACGATCCGTCCATGTATCTGGTAGAGGCTCCCTCCACCATGAACGAGCTCATCCTCGCGAACCAGCTGGTCAACAGCAGCAACGACAAGCGCTTCCGCAGATGGGTGCTCTCCAACCAGATCAGCAACACCTATTACCACAACTTCGTCACCCACCTCAGAGAGGCCTGGTATCAGCGCGAAGTCTACAAGATCATAGACGAGGGCGGCAGCGTTAACGCCGACATCCTCAGCGATATATTCCGCCGCAACCTGGAGCTGTTCTGGGGCGACGCTGTGGAGATCCCGGAAGGCGCAGAGCTTACCTGGATGAGACAGCCTCACTACTACATGGGACTGTACTCCTACACCTACAGCGCTGGCCTCACCGTAGCCACGCAGGCTATGCTGCGCATCCGCGACGAAGGACAGCCCGCAGTGGACGACTGGAAGAGGTTCCTCTCCGCCGGCGCCACGAAGGATCCTGTCGGACTTGCTAAGATCGCCGGGATCGACATCACAACAGACGGACCGCTCAACGCTACCATCGATTATATCGGTTCCGTCATCGACGAGATCTGCAGGCTAACGGAAGAGATCGACGGCATAACAGTCTGAATTTAGATTCATACAGAAATAGCCGGGAGGTTTGACCTCCCGGCTTTAACAATGTCTTGAATTATTCGTCCAGACTTGCGCCGTTGGTGGCGATCACCTTCTGGTACCATCCGAAGGATTTCTTCTTGTACCTCTTCATGTCCTTGAGATCGTGTTCGTCGCGGTTCACGAATACGAATCCGTATCTCTTGGAGAATCCGGAGTGGCCCGAAATTATGTCCATGAAGGACCAGGCGCAGAAGCCTATGAACGGTACTCCGACGTTCATTGAACGCTGTACGGCCTTGATATGGCGGGACAGGTAATCGATCCTGTCGTCATCCTTGACCATACCGTCCTCGGGCAGAGTCTCCTTGTTTCCGAAGCCGCACTCCGTAATGAGCAGCGGCAAACGATAGCGGTCCCAGAGAAGTCTGCAGACGCTCTCCAGACCCACGTCATCGATCTCCCATCCCCAGAGAGTGGCTTTGAGGTTCTCATTCTTCACGACCTTGAACACGCCGGGATCGGTCTCGGGAAGAAGATCTCCCACGATGTCCCCCATTCTGTGCTCGTCATCTGACGGATAGGCTGAAACGCTCTTGGACGCGTAGTAGTTGAATGCCACGAAGTCCGGCTTGTTTGCTTTCATCAGTTCCATGTCGCCGGGATATATCTCAGGCATCCAGCCGCGGTCTTCGAGATACTTTCTGAATACCCCGTTGTACTCGCCGTGTACGTTCATATCCAGCACGTAATAGTTGCGGATATCCATCGCGTCCATCCACGCAAGACCGTCTTCAGGCGTGTTGGATGTGGGATACATCATGTCGAAGCAGACGGCCGGTCCGATCTTTCCGCCTTCCACTATCTCGTGGCATGCGGCGATCGCCTTGGCGGCCGCTACGCACATATTGTGGTTGGCGAGGAATCCTGCCTTCTTTGTGACGTGCACGTCACCCTTCTGAAGGCCTATTCGGAACGGCATGTGCACGACGTGGTCCTGTTCATTGACCGTGAGCCAGTATTTTACCCTGTCTCCGTAGGTCCTGAAAAGGAACGACGCATAGTTGACATAATCGTCTATACTGCGCCTGTTCAACCATCCGCCGTACTGATCTATGAGTCCCTGCGGATACTCGAAGTGATAGATGGTGACTATAGGTACGATATTCGCCGCGACCAGTTCGTCTATAAGTTCATTGTAGAAGTCCACGCCCTTCTGGTTGACCTCGCCGTTCCCTTCCGGGAATATGCGGGTCCAGGCTATGGAGAAGCGGTAGGCCTTGAGGCCCATCTCCTTCATCAGAGCGACGTCTTCCCTGAACCTGTGATAGTGGTCGCTGGCCACTTCATAATTGGTGATCGACGGATCCTGGACGCGCACGTCCATCACCGACAGACCTTTGCCGTCCTCGTGGGCGGCGCCTTCCGCCTGGAAAGCGGAGGTCGAGGCTCCCCAGAGAAAGCCTTTCGGGAAGGGTCTTATACTCGTTGTCTCCACGGAGCTCTCCTTTCAGTTATTCAGCTTTATCCTCGTCGAATCCCACTACCCAGGTGATCACGAATCCCAGCACGAAAGCTATGACAGCCGCCGCGACTGCGAGGTAGAAGTTGCTCATGGGTCCGCCCAGGAATATGGGCAGCGTCAGGAAGGAGCAGGAAGCGGTCGCGTATGCGCGAACGTCGAAGATGCCGATGAACACTCCGGTGATCGCTGCGGCGATGATGGCGGAGATCAGGGGCTTGCCCAGACGGATGAGGCATCCGTAGAGGGCGGGCTCGGTGACTGCCAGGGCTGCGGTGATACCGGTGGAGATACCGGCGGACTTGTTCTCTTCCTTCTTTGCCTTCACGCCGACTGCGAGAGCCGCGCCTGCGATGGCGAGGTTACCCGCAAGAGCCTTGGAGAACAGCAGC
>JAFYZY010000099.1 GCA_017548485.1 Oscillospiraceae bacterium
AGCACGACGAGGCTGGAGGCCAGTCCGTTCAGGACACCGGAGATAGCCCACTGCCAGGGCTGTGTGTAGAGGGACATAAGTGCAAATGAGGCCCCGCCTACAAGTCCGACGAGAACAGCCATCACTTTAATGTTCACGCGGGTCAGCAGTTTCGCGGTGAACAGCATTGCCAGAGTGGAAACGAGGCCTTTGAGAGTATAGAAGATCGAAACAGAGCTGCTGGTATATCCTTCCGCCTGGATCACACCGTTTATCAGGACACCGGCACAGTTGAAGATGATACCCATCATGGCGCCGTAGAGAAGCATACAGCCGGCAAGCACAAGCCAAACGCGTTTTGTCTTCACAGTAGTACCTCTGTCACAGATGTTGAGCGGAAGGCGGTGCGCCTTTCGCATAACAGATTATACCATCTGCGGCAGACAAAAAAGAAAACCTCTTCCGGGTTTCCGGAAGAGGCATTTCTGGCGGAGAGTCAGGGATTCGAACCCTGGAGACCTTTCGGTCTACAGCATTTCGAGTGCTGCACCTTCGACCACTCGGACAACTCTCCATAACAGGTTTTTAAATTGTAAATCAAGCGTGTCAAAAAAGCAAGAAAAGAAGACGGAGGTACGGGAGAACGGAGAAAGACTGCTAATAAAAAGTATATAATTATATATATACCATCAGAACAAAACGCAGGAGGACAGAACAGTGACTCTTGAAGAATATCAGAAGACCGTTATCTTCCCGGTAGGCACCGGAGGAGACCACCCTTTCTTCACAGGAAAGGTGTACCTTGCCCACATATCCAGCGAACAGCTGACGATATCCAACGTGACATTTGAACCCGGCTGCAGGAACAACTGGCACATACACCACGCAACTTCCGGCGGCGGGCAGATGCTCATCTGTGTAGGAGGCAGAGGGTTTTATCAGGAATGGGGAAAGGATGCAGTGGAAATGACTCCCGGCACCGTAGTACATGTTCCCGCGAACGTTAAGCACTGGCACGGAGCGGCTCCGGATTCCTGGTTCTCGCATCTGAACATCGATGTCCCGGGCGAAGATACCAGGGGTGAGCCGATGGAGCATATCTCAGACGAGGACTATCTGAAAGCGGTACAGAAAAAGGCAACGGAAGATTGAACTATCTCACAGAGGAAAAACTAAAGGAACTTCTCGCAGGGGCGCCGGAACATCTGAGACCGGTGCCCCCGAGGAGGATGGTGGCTTTCGATGTGGAGACGCCCAACTCCCGCAGCGACAGGATCTGTTCTGCGGGGCTCACGGTCATAGAGAACAACCGCGTCGTGCAGACCACCGAGATCAGGGTCAATCCGGAGACGGAATTCGACTGGAGATGCATCAGAGTCCACGGAATAAGACCGCAGGACGTGGAAGACGAGCCGGCATTCCCGGAAGTGTGGGACAGGATCAGGGACATTATGGAGAACAGCGTGATACTGGCGCATAATGCCTCGTTTGATCTGGGAGTGCTCAAAAAGCTGCTGGATCACTATGAACTGGACTTTCACCCCGTCAGGTACGCGGACACTCTCACCATCTCGCGGGCTGTCTACGGGAAGATGATGCCCAATCACAAGCTGGGCACGCTCTGCTCTGAACTGGGTATACCCCTCGACGCCCATCAGGCGGGAAGCGACAGCTTCGGCTGCGCGGAACTGTATCTCAGGATGCAGGAGACGGCAGGATCTCTGACTGCTTTCGACAGGGTCTACAGGTTCTTCTGAACAGCGTAGAATAAAGGGAAAACAGGCTTTCCGGATGCTTAACTTGGACTTGCATCTGATAGATGCTTTTGATAAAATTAGTGCGGTCTTTCATAAACTGTATTCAGAAATGGATATTAAATAATTCGGAGGATTAATCCATGGTAAAAGTTGCAATTAACGGTTTTGGACGTATCGGCCGTCTGGCATTCCGTCAGATGTTCGGTGCAGAGGGCTATGAGATCGTTGCCATCAACGACCTGACCAGCCCCGAGATGCTCGCAAACCTTCTGAAGTACGACACCGCTCAGGGACCGTACATCGGCAAGCTCGGCGAGAACCTTCACACAGTTGAAGCCACAGAGGATTCGATCATTGTCGACGGCAAGAAGATCAGGATCTACAAAGAGGCTGATGCCAACAACTGCCCCTGGGGAGAGCTCGACGTAGACGTCGTCCTCGAGTGCACAGGTTTCTACACCACAAAGGCCAAGTCCCAGGCGCACATCAACGCCGGCGCAAAGAAGGTCGTCATCTCCGCTCCCGCGGGCAATGACCTTCCCACAGTCGTATTCGGCGTAAACGAGAACGTTCTTACAAAGGAAGACACCATCATTTCTGCTGCTTCCTGCACAACGAACTGCCTCGCTCCCATGACCAAGGCTCTTAACGATGCTTATCCGATCCAGTCCGGCATCATGACAACAGTTCATGCCTACACCGGCGATCAGATGATCCTCGACGGCCCGCACCGCAAGGGCGATATGCGCCGCGCACGTGCCGGAGCTGCCAACATCGTTCCCAACTCCACCGGCGCCGCCAAGGCCATCGGCCTTGTCATCCCCGAACTGAACGGCAAGCTCATCGGCTCCGCTCAGCGTGTACCGACAGTCACCGGCTCCACCACCATCCTCGTGGCAGTCGTAAAGGGCAAGGACGTCACTGTTGACTCCATCAACGCCGCAATGAAGGCCCAGACCAGTGCTTCCTTCGGCTACAACACCGATCCTATCGTTTCTTCCGATGTCATCGGAATGAGCTTCGGCTCCCTGTTCGACGCCACCCAGACAATGGTCGCCAAGATCGATGACGATACATATCAGGTACAGGTAGTTTCCTGGTACGACAACGAGAACTCCTACACCTCTCAGATGGTAAGGACGATCAAGTACTTCGCCGAGCTCGGCTGATCAGTACATCGTACGGAGACACAGATCAACACGTAATGAGAGCAGGAGCTGTTCCAAATAGCTCCTGCTCTTTCTTTTCAGGCACTTAAAGAAAGTGACGGTGAATTCGAATGCCCCATGGATTTGGTCCCAGAGGCTTCCTGACGGAAGATGAAAAACAGAATGCGCCCAAGATCAGCAGGCAGCTCGTTGTAAGGATACTGAGATACCTTAAACCATACTGGTTCCAGCTGCTCATAGTATTTGCCATCATCATCCTGTCTTCCGTGCTGGGGCTGCTGCCTTCGCTTATAACGGCAAGGATCATAGATGAGGCGCTGCTCGGGAAAGATCTGGCGCTGCTCATAAAACTGGTCGTGCTGGCGATCTTCACTCTGGCGATGTCCAACATCGTCGGAGTAATGGAGTCATATATCAACAGCTGGGTCTCCAACAGGATAGTCCTCGATATGAAGAACGAGATGTTCAGCCATCTGCAGGCGATGCCGCACTCCTTCTTTACCTCCGAAAAGCAGGGAGACATCATCACCAGGATGAACTCGGACATCTCCGGAGTGGCATCGGTGATCAGCTCGGTGCTGACGAATATCATATCCAACATATGCACGGTAGTGACCACGATAGTGGCGCTTTTCAGGATCGACGCAAAGCTCTCCCTCGTTGGGATACTGGTGATCCCGCTCCTTGTGCTGCCGACGAAGTCGGCGGGAAGGAACCGCTGGCAGCTGCTTTCCGAATCCAGAGAGAAGACAGACGAGCTCAACGAGATAGTCAATGAGTCTCTCTCCGTTTCGGGATCACTTCTGATCAAGCTCTTTACAAGAGAGGAAGCCGTCAACAGAAAATTTGAGCAGGCGAACAAGGAGGTCATCGATCTTTCAACGAAAGAGTCACGGGCAGGCAGCTGGTTCAGGGTTATAATGGGGATCTTCACGAACCTCGGGCCGCTCCTCATATATCTCGCAGGCGGATATCTCATCATAAAGATGAACGATACCGCGGTGACGGTCGGAACCATCACAGCCACCGTGAGCATGATCAACCGGCTTTACAGACCTGTGGAATCCCTCCTGAACGTTTCGGTCGACCTCACCAGATCCATGGCTCTGTTCACCAGGATATTCTCATATCTCGACATGGAGCCGGAGATAAAGAACCGGGAGAATCCTGTAAGGCCTTCGTTCAGTTCCGGAGCGGAGATAAAATACGACCACGTCAGTTTCAGATACACGGAAGATATTCCGCTTATCGAGGACCTCTCGTTCCGGGTGCCTTCGGGGAAGATGTACGCGATCGTCGGACCGTCCGGCTCCGGGAAATCCACCATCGTCAACCTCCTTCCGAGGCTCTACGATGTCAAAGGGGGCTCGGTGAGGGTCAACGGGATCGATGTAAGAGACATGGATCTTACATACCTCAGATCCAACATCGGAGTGGTCACTCAGGAAGCGTACATGTTCAACGGAACTGTCAGGGACAATCTGCTGTTCGCTAAGGCAGATGCGACTCAGGAGGAACTTGAGGAAGCCTGCAGGATAGCAAATATCCATGACTTCATCGTGTCTCAGCCTGACGGCTACGACACGCAGGTGGGGAACAGAGGACTTAAGCTGTCGGGAGGAGAAAAGCAGAGGCTGTCCATCGCCCGCGTCATCCTCAAGGATCCTAAGATACTCATACTTGACGAGGCGACTTCTTCTCTGGATTCCATCTCAGAGAGCTCCATACAGAACGCGCTTGATGTGCTGATGAAGGGAAGGACTTCCATAGTTATAGCCCACAGACTGTCTACCATCCTGCAGGCGGACAGGATACTGGTCATATCCGGCGGAAGGATCGTGGAGGAGGGAGGCCACGAGGAGCTGATAGAAAAGAACGGAGTGTACAGGCAGCTGTACGAGACGCAGTTCAGAAAAGTAATAGATATGGAAACGAACCGTCAGGACTGAACTGAAAGACCGGTGCAGAATACGTACAGTAGAAAGCAGCAACAAATATACTTACAGATATAAAACGGTGTTGCATTTTCGAAAAAAGATGATAATATATCAGTGTTGAATGAATGTTAGTCGGAAGAGTGGGGCGACCCGCTCTTTCGTTTGTATAACAGAAAAAGGAAGATCAAATGGCAGAAAAAAAGAACATTGCCGAGAGGGTGATGGAGATCGCCGTACCTGTCGCACAGGAGCTGGGACTGTCTGTCTGGGATGTTTTCTACGGCAAAGAAGGACAGAACATGATCATGCGGATCACCATCGACAAGCCGGAAGGCATAGGGATCCAGGACTGCGAGAAGATGTCAAGGGCGGTCGATCCCCTGATCGATGCGGCGGATCTGACAGCGGCATCTTACAGTTTTGAAGTGTCTTCTCCCGGCCTCGGAAGGAAGATACGCACAGAAGAACAGTTCCGTCAGTGGACAGGAAGACCTGTGATAGTCAGGCTCGTCAGGGAAGATGAAGACCGCGTGAGAGAGTACAGCGGTGAACTGGCGGACAGCGACCGTGAGAAGATCTCAATCATCACCTCAGACGGAACGAAGACTTTTAACAAACCGGACGTCGCCTATGTCAGGGCGGACGACGACAACGATATTTAGGAGGAAACACCAGATGGGTGCCAACAGTGAATTCTTTGATGCTCTTGAGATGCTGTCAAAGGAAAGAGGAGTAACGAAAGAGAGCCTCATTGAAAAGATAAGAGCGGCGATCATACATGCCGTCAGAAGAGACTACGGCGGAGAAGACAATATCTTCGTGGACATCAATCCGGAAACGGAAGGACTGAAGATCTATATCCGCAAGGATGTCGTTGAAGAGGTCGAGAACCCCAACACGCAGATGACGCTGGAGGAAGCCAAGACATACCGTTCAAGGGCGAGGATCGGATCGGTCATCGATGTTCCCGTAAAAGTCAAGAAGTTCGGAAGGATCGCGGCAGTCAACGCTAAGCATGTCATCCGTCAGGGCATAAGAGACGCGGAGAGGAACCAGGTGTTCGAGGAGCTCCAGAGCAAAGAGGGAGAGCTCGTTACAGCGATCGTTAACAGAGTCGATCCGGTCAGAGGCAACGCCGTCGTTCTTATCGGCAAGACGGAAGCCATCCTGCCCAAGAATGAGCAGGTCCCGGACGAGGTCCTTATAGAAGGCCAGCATATAAAACTGTATGTGGTGGATGTGGAAGTGTCCGACCGCGGTCCCAGAGTGCTCATCAGCCGCACGCACCCCGGACTCGTCAAGAGACTGTTCGAGAACGAGGTCCCCGAGATATTCGACGGGACAGTGGAAGTCAAAGGTATCGCCAGAGAGGCCGGGCAGCGCACGAAGATCGCCGTCTGGTCCAAGGACGAGAACGTGGATCCCCGCGGAGCATGCATAGGACCCCGCGGAGCGAGAGTCGCCAACATAGTTGACGAACTCGGCGGAGAAAAGATCGACGTCATTCTGTGGAGCGAGGATCCCGCGAAGTTCATCGCGGAGTCCCTTTCCCCCGCAAATGTAGTCAATGTGGAGATCACGGACAAAGAAGAGAAGATGTGCAGAGTCACCGTTCCGGATCACCAGCTCTCGCTGGCGATCGGAAACAGGGGACAGAACGCCAGACTGGCGGCCAAGCTCACGGGATACAAGATCGATATCCGTCCCGAAAGCGGATATTACGGAGAAGACTAACTGACGAGGTTAAGGACAGCAGCAGATGCCTAAGAAGATCCCGCTTAGAATGTGCGTCGGATGCAGAGAGCACAAACCGAAAAAAGAACTGATCCGGATAGTCAGATCTCCCGAAGGCGAGATATCGGTAGATGTCACGGGGAAAAAGTCCGGAAGAGGAGCATACATCTGCAGGGATGAGAACTGCCTGAGAAAAGCCCAGAAGACGAAACAGCTCGAGAGAGCTCTGGAATGCACCATGACTCAGGAGCTGTTCGACCGCCTTGCGGACGAGATCCGTCAGAGCGAAGATGAATAAAGAAAAACTGCTCTCCGCCATATCCATGGCCAGGGGGGCCGGAAAACTGAAGATAGGCTTTGACGCAGCCAAAAGCGCCGCTGCCGCAGGAGCCCCGATCGTGCTGATCGCGTCCGACATTTCAGACAGGACCAGACAGTCGGTGGAGAGATTCTGCGGAGATGGCTGCGAGATCGTCCGGACAGAACTTACACAGGATGACATAAGTGACAAGTTCGGATGGAGATTCGGAGTAGCGGCGGTTACAGACAATAATTTCGCAAAACTAATCAATAAGGCGATCCAAGGGAGGATTAAATGATCATTAAGTACAAACTCGGAGATCTGGCAAAAGACATGAGTCTTCCGAACAAAGACGTCATTGCCGTGCTCGAACCGCTTGAAGGACAGGCGAGAAAGCACACGACAGTGCTGTCTGAGGACGAGCTGGATTTCTTCTTCAACGCGATTACGCTGCAGCGTCAGGCCAAAGACCTGAATGCGTACTTTGCGAACGACGTGCTTCCTGAGGATAAGCCGAAGGAGAAGAAACCCGCGGCAAAGAAAGAGTCCCCGTCCAAGGAGAACGCTCAGAAGAAGACAGACGCAAAACCTGCGCAGAAGACGCAGCAGCCGCAGAAGCAGCAGGCTCAGCCCGCGCAGAAACAGAAGCAGCAGCCGCAGCGTCCCGCCGAGAAGAGGGATATCGAGAGATCCGCTCAGAAGCAGCTCAGGCGCGCGGAAGCGAGGGAGAACCAGGGACAGGGCAAGTCCAATGTGGTGCAGGAGAGAGTATCCCGTGTCGTGGATACCAGAGCGTCGGAAGTCGATCTCAGCAAGTACAACGAAAAGTACGACGTCCTCGCCACACAGAACGGCGCGGAAAACAACAGAAGGCGCAATCAGGGGAATATTCAGGGCAACAAGCAGAAATTCTCCAACCGCCAGAACAAGAACAGGCAGCAGTACCAGAAGAGAGAGACGGAGGCACAGAGACTGCAGAGGCTGCAGCTTGAAAAGGCCCGTCACGCGCAGCTCAAGATCATGATCCCGGATGAGATCTCTGTCGGAGAGCTCGCAAGCCGCCTCAAGGCGCAGGCGACAGTCGTTATCAAGAAATTGATGTCGCTGGGAGTCATGGCATCCGTTTCCGAACTGATCGATTTCGATACCGCTGCGCTGGTAGCGGAAGAACTCGGAGCGAAAGTGGAGAGAGAAGTCCACGTGACAATAGAGGAGAGGCTGAACATCGCCGGTGCGGACAGCGAAGAGGATCCGCCGGAAAGCCTCGTCTCCCGCGCTCCTGTGGTAGTCGTCATGGGACACGTCGACCACGGAAAGACCTCTATCCTCGACTACATCAGAAAGAGCCATGTCCAGTCCGGAGAAGCCGGAGGCATCACGCAGCATATAGGCGCGTACCAGGTAAAGCAGGGAGGAAAGAGCATAACCTTCCTCGATACGCCCGGACACGAGGCCTTCACCGCGATCAGGGCAAGAGGAGCATCCGTCACCGATATAGCGGTCCTGGTCATTGCAGCGGACGACGGCATCATGCCTCAGACCGTGGAAGCGATCAACCACGCAAAAGCCGCGAATGTACCGATAATCGTGGCTCTCAACAAGATAGACAAACCGGAAGCCGACCCTGAAAGAGTCAAGGCTTCCCTGACTGAGTACGACCTCGTCCCGGAGGAATGGGGCGGAGACGTCGTGTGTGTCAATGTGTCTGCCAAGACCGGAGAAGGCATCGACGAGCTGCTTGAGATGATCAATCTGGTGGCAGATGTGCAGAACCTCAAGGCAAATCCCGACAGACTGGCTCTCGGAACCGTTATAGAGTCCAGACTGGATAAGGGCCGCGGACCTATTGCCACGATCCTGGTTCAGAAGGGAACGCTGCGCAGCGGAGATGTCGTGATCGCGGGTACCGCGATCGGACGCGTGCGTCAGATGACAGATGAGAACGGAAACACAGTCGAAAGCGCCGGACCTTCCGTCCCGGTCGAGATCACCGGTCTTGTCGAAGTGCCCCAGGCGGGAGACAGATTCAATGCGGTCAAGGACGAGAAACTGGCAAGGGAACTCGTGGAAGAGAGAAGGACCGCCCAGCAGGAAGAGAAGTTCAAGAACTTCTCCAAGGTCACTCTGGATACACTGTTCAGCCATATCGAAGAGGGAGAGGTCAAGGAACTGCCCATCATCGTCAAGGCTGACGTACAGGGATCCTGCGAAGCCCTCAGACAGAGTCTGGAAAAGCTCTCAAACGACGAAGTCAGGGTGCGCATCATACATATGGGAGTCGGCGGCGTGAGCGCCAACGACATTATGCTGGCGGATGCATCCGGAGCAATAGTGATCGGATTCAACGTCAGGCCCGATGCCGCAGCTTCTTCCGAGGCTGAGGAGAAGGGAATAGAGATGCGCATGTACAGGATCATCTATGATGCAATAGATGACGTGGAGAAAGCCCTCAAGGGAATGCTCGCTCCCAAGATCCGCGAGGTCGATCTCGGATCTGCGGAAGTCCGTCAGGTGTACAAGATCAGCTCCGTCGGAACCATTGCGGGCTGCTATGTTACCAAGGGCACCATCACGAGGAACAGCATCATCCGTGTAGTCCGCGACGGCATCATCATCTATGACGATGAGATCTCCTCGCTGAGAAGATTCAAGGATGACGTCAGGGAAGTGGCGCAGGGATACGAATGCGGCATCTCTCTCGGAAAGTTCAACGACATAAAAGAGGGAGACGTTCTGGAAGCCTACAGGAAAGAGGAGTACAGGGAGGAGTAATATGCCGTCTCACAGAGCAGAAAGACTTAACTCCGACTTCAGGCGCGAGCTGGCGATGATCATCACCAGAATGAAGGATCCAAGGATCAGTCCTCTACTTGAGGTGGTCAGAGTCAAGGTCACCAGCGACCTGTCATATGCAAAGGTGTACATCGCATCCGTCGGCGGAGGAGAAGAGGCAGCCGAAGCGTGCAAGGTGCTCCAGGGGGCGGAAGGCTACCTGAAGACGGAACTTGCGCATACCATGAAGAACATCAGAAAGATACCATCACTGCAGTTTGTGCCGGACGATTCGGTGGATTACTACAACCGCATCGACAGCATCCTGAAAGGACTTAACGCAGATGGAGACCCGGAAGATCAGTCCTGAAGAGGCGGCCTCAAGGCTGCTGAAAACAGACAATATTCTGATACTGACCCACAAGAATCCTGACGGAGACGCAATCGGGTCGGGTATCGCCATTGCGCTCGCGCTGAGGCAGAGAGGCAGAAAATGCCGGGTGGCATGGAGTGGCGAACTGGCGTCATATTTCTCTCTGATCACAGAAGGATATGAAAACGACGACATCGGGGAACCCGAATTCATCCTTGCGGTGGATCTGGCAAACCCGAGGCTGCTGCCGGACGAGACTGCCTGCTATGCGGACAAGGTGGATATGGTGATAGACCACCATGCCACCAGCGTGCCGTTTGCCGCCGAGACGCTGCTGGAGTCAGCGGCGTCCTGCTGCGCGGAGATAATCTACAAGGTCATCTTCGCTATGGGGTGCGAGGTCACCACCGAGATCGCCAACTGCATCTACGTGGGCCTTGCGACCGATACGGGATGTTTCAGATACAGCAATACGACATCGGACAATCACATCCTCGCCGCCAGGCTGGTCTCAATGGGTGTCGACATAGCAAAGTTCAACGAGGAGATCTTCGGGCAGAAATCCAGAGCCAGAGTCGAGATAGAGAGAAGAGCGCTGGCGGGAATGGAATTCACGTCCGGCGGAAAGATCTGCATCATCACCATAACCAGGAACATGCTGGAAGAGACCAGGTGCGTTGAGAGCGATATCGAAGGCATAGCCACGATACCGAAAGCGATCGAGGGAGTCGAGGCCGGGATCACCCTGCGCGAGCAGGAGAACGGAAACTGGAAGATATCTCTCAGGACCGCAACGCTGGACGCAGCGGAGATCTGCGCTGCCTTCGGAGGAGGCGGTCACCTGAGAGCTGCCGGCTGTGAGTGCTCGGGCACGCCTTTCGAGATAAAGGTCGCGCTGGTTGCGGCAATAAACAAGAGACTGGGAATCTGATGGACGGAATAATAATTCTGGACAAACCGAGAGGAAGGACCTCGTTTCAGGCTGCAAGAACAGTGGGCAGGGCGATGGGAAAGGAGAAGACCGGACATGCCGGGACTCTCGATCCCATGGCGACCGGTGTGCTTCCCGTAATGGTCGGGAGAGCCACGAAACTTCTGCAGTTCCTGCCGGAGACGGGGAAAGAATACGAAGCAGAGGCGCTGTTTGGTATCCGCACTGATACTGCGGATGCGGACGGCGCTGTTCTTGAGAGCGGAGGAAAGATCCCGACTGAAGAGGAATTCAGGAAGGCTCTTTCCGGGATGAAAGGCACATATCTGCAGACGCCTCCGATGTACAGCGCGGTAAAAAAGGGAGGGGTGCCTCTCTATGAACTGGCAAGAAAAGGGCAGACTGTCGACAGAGCCCCGAGAGAGGTCAGTATATATGACGCAGAAGTCATATCGTTCGGAGGAGGTAAAGCGGTATTCCGCGTTTCCTGTTCCTCTGGGACATATATCAGGACCCTCGCGGAGGATGCCGCGGCAAAGTGCGGAACTGTCTGCCACCTCACAGCGCTGAGGAGGATATTCGCCTGCGGATTCGGAATAGACTCCGCGGTGACGGAGGATGAACTGCTAAGGGCCGCGGGAGAAGGAAGGGCAGCGGATTACCTGGTGCCTCCGGAAGCTGTTTTCAGAGATCTGCCTGAAGTGTCCGTGCGGGACGACCTGAAGAGGCTGTTTCTCAACGGATTTGATTTCCCGGTAACGAGGACCGGACATGGATATCCGCCGGGAACGAGAGTAAGGGTCTCAGACCCGGAAGGGATGATAGGCCTGGCGGAGATCAGCGCGGAGGGAATGCTCCATAAACTGTGGCAGAGACAGACTGTTTGATTAAGGAGTTTTGAGTTGACCGAGACAGTGAAGATAGAGCCGCTGAACATCAAGACAGCGGTGGCGATCGGATATTTCGACGGGGTGCATACAGGGCACAGGATGATACTGGACACCGCCGTCGCTTATGCGCGGCAGATGAGTCTCCGTCCCGCGGTTTTCACTTTTGACATGTCCGGCAGAAGAGCTGAGGGAAAGGGAGACAGCGATCTGATCACGGCTCGGGAAAAGAAGAGGCACATAGAGGAACGCGGAGTGGAATACTATGTTTCTCCTCCGTTCGAGAGCTTCTGCGGACTGAGCGGCAGGGATTTCGTGGATCAGGTGCTCAGCAGGAAATGCCTGAATGCGGCGGTCGTCGTCTGCGGAGAGGATTTCAGGTTCGGCAAGGACAGGAAATGCGGAGTCAGGGAACTGAAAAGGTTCTGCGGACCGTACGGTATACAGGTCTTTGCGCAGGACGCGCTGGTCATGGACGGGGAGAAGGTATCGTCGTCCAGGATCAAGGCCGAGCTTCAGGAAGGAAACATACAGGAAGTCAACAGGCTGCTCGGATACGAATACTCGGTATCGGGAAGCGTCATCCGCGGTGATCACAGAGCGGATGAACTGGGATTCCCGACAGCGAATATTCCGTTCCCTTCGGAATGCGTGCTGCCCAGGAAGGGAGTATACGGTTCGGATGTCTATGTAAACGGCGCTGTTTTCAGAGGCATCACCTATATCGGAACTAGACCGACGCTGACGGAGGACAGGCTGGCTGTCGTGGAGACGCACATCATCGGTTTCAGCGGAGATCTTTACGGCACCGATATAACGGTCAGACTGCTGAGTTTCATCAGACCGGAGAAAAAGTTCGCCTCTGCGGAGGAACTCGCAGAAGCCGTCCGTCTGGACATCGAGTCCGTCAGGACGCCGGACCCGGATTCCGAAGCGCTCTGAAAGCCCCGGCGTCTTTGAAAAAATACTGTTGAACAGCCGGAAAAGCTTGTGATATAATAATCAGCGCTCGTCAAAAAAGAGCGGATACCTTGACCCGGAAACATGGCGGATCCCCGATCGGGTTCTCCTTTTACCTGTTTCTTAGTCACGGCGTATGATAAAGAAAGGAGAAGAAAAATGCTTAAGGACAAGAAGGAAGTCATCGAGTTCGCGCGCCTCACCGAATCGGATACCGGTTCCCCTGAGGTCCAGGTAGCTCTTCTGACCAACCGCATCAACCATCTCAATGAGCACCTTAAACAGCATCCGCAGGATAAGCACAGTTATCGCGGACTGCTCAAGATGGTCGGACGCCGCCGTAACCTCCTCGCCTATCTGCAGAGAAAAGACGTTGAGCGTTACCGTGCGATCGTAGCGAAGCTCGGACTTCGTAAATAAGTACGTGCGAAAAAGGCAGATGCGTCTGACGTATCTGCCTTTCTCAAATAAGATCAAACAAACTCACCGTATGGGTTTTGCAATGACTCGAGCGCTCTTTGCGTAAAGAACGCCGGATTCGCTGCGAAACCGTACGGTAAAAAACAGTTACGGAGGTAGTAGCAATTATGTTTGAAAACTATCGCGTGTTCGAAACAGAGATAGCAGGCCGCACTTTCAGAGTGGAATCAGGCAAGCTTGCTCTGCTGGCGAACGCAGCAGTCATGTGCAGTTACGGCGACACCAGAGTCCTCTGCACAGTCACCATGAGCCCGAAGCCCAGGGAAGGGATCGATTACTTCCCGCTTTCCGTGGATTTTGAGGAGAAGCTCTATTCAGTCGGAAAGATCCCCGGAAGCTTCCTCAGAAGAGAAGGAAGAGCCAGTGAGAAGGCCACTCTCGCATCGAGAGTCGTGGACCGCCCTCTCCGCCCGCTGTTCCCTAAGGATATGAGAAACGATGTCGCAGTCGTGATGACCGTCATGTCTGTGGATCCCGACTGTTCACCTGAGATCACCGGACTCATCGGTTCGTCCATCGCCATCGCGATCTCCGACGTCCCCTGGGACGGCCCGGTCGCCGGCGTGTCGGTCGGACTCGTTGACGGGGAGATCGTCATCAACCCGACTCACGAACAGAACCAGCACAATGACCTGCAACTCACAGTGGTCAGCAGCGATAAAAAGGTCGTCATGATCGAGGCGGGAGCGAACGAAGTCGACAATGAGACCATGTTCAACGCCATAGTGGCAGGAGACAAGGTCAACAAGGAGATCGTAAGCTTCATCAATTCCATCGTTGCCGAGATAGGCAAGGAAAAGATCCCGTTCGAGAGCAAGGATGTTCCGCACGATCTCTTCGAGGCAGTCAAGGATATGGCTGTCGAAAAGGTCCGCGCAGCTATGGACACTGATGACAAACTGGTCCGAGATGCAGCCCTGCTGCCCATCTATGATGAGGTGCACGCCGCATTCGACGCACAGTATGAGGACAATACGTCCATCATCGACGACGCTCTCTATAAGCTGCAGAAGTACGTGGTGCGCAGATGGCTGCTTGATGACGGAAAGAGAGTCGACGGACGCGGCATCAATGATATCCGCCCGCTGGCTTCCGAAGTCGGTCTGCTCCCCAGAGCGCACGGAAGCGGCCTGTTCACCAGAGGACAGACGCAGGTCCTGACCACATGCACGCTCGCAATGCTCGATATGGCGCAGCTTCTGGACGGCCTTGACGACCAGACTGAGAAGCGCTACATGCACCATTACAACATGCCGAGCTATTCGGTAGGAGAGACCCGTCCCAGCCGCGGCCCCGGCCGCAGGGAGATAGGACACGGCGCGCTGGCAGAGAGATCTCTGCTGCCCGTCATCCCCTCCAAGGAAGAGTTCCCCTATGCGATAAGGCTCGTTTCCGAGGTCCTTTCCTCCAACGGATCCACTTCACAGGGCTCAGTCTGCGGAAGCACGCTGGCGCTGATGGATGCCGGCGTACCGATCAAGGCTCCCGTGGCAGGCATCTCCTGCGGACTCATCACAGAGGATGACCGCTGGATGACCATGGTGGACATCCAGGGCGTTGAGGACTTCTTCGGCGACATGGACTTCAAGGTCGCCGGGACCAAGAAGGGCATCACCTCTATTCAGATGGACCTCAAGATAGACGGACTCACATATGACATTATCAAGGAAGCTCTCGAGAAATGCGAGAAGGCGCGCTTCTATATCCTCGACGAAGTGATGCTCAAGGCGATCCCCGAACCTCGCAAGGAGCTGTCGCCCTATGCGCCGAAGCTTGAAGGAATGGTCATCGACGTCGACAAGATCGCCGAAGTCATCGGAAAAGGCGGATCGGTCATCAAGAAGATCTGCGCCGAATGCGAAGTCGAGATCGACGTGGAAGAAGACGGCCATGTATATGTTTCCGGCAAGAACAGCGAAGGCGTCAGAAGAGCGCTCAGCATCATACAGACGATAGTCACGGACCCCGAGATCGGCACCATGTATTACGGAAAGGTCACAAGGATCCTGCCTATAGGAGCCAAGGTCGAGATCGCTCCCGGAAAAGAAGGCCTCGTGCACATCAGCAAACTTGACGAACAGAGAGTCGCCAAGGTAGAGGATGTGGTGAGCGTAGGAGACATCATTCCCGTCAAGGTCATCAAGATCAGCGAAAAAGGCATAGATCTCTCCCGCAAAGATGCCATAGCCGCCATCAAGGCTGCAAAAAAGGAAGACTGATAAACCGGCTCAGAACGAATTGTTCATGCTGCGGAAATAAAGTCTTATCCCAAAGGAGTATAATTATAGATACTACTTCTGATGTGGAGAACAAACTGAAGACATGCGCGACAAAAAAGAGGGAAAACTGAACAGGAAACAGAAAGCCATTGCGTGGATATCTGTTCTTCTGCTCCTGACGGCTTTCGGAGTGTCTACCTACAAGATAGTAACGGCAGTCCGGGAATACAGGAAAAGTGCAGACGCCTACAGTGACCTTCAGGAATATGTGTTCCCTGTTTATGAGAACACTGCTCCGGCCAACACCGACAACGGCGACACCGATTCGCTGGACGAAACTGCAGAATCATCCGTAGGCTGGTACTACACTCTGCAGAACATCGGCGCGGACTTTACAAGACTTGCCGAGATCAACAGTGATGTCGTGGGATGGATATCCATTCCTTCGACGAAGCTCAGTTATCCGGTAACTCAAACAGGGGACAACACATATTACCTCAATCACCTTTTCACAGGGGAGCAGAACATCTGCGGATGTGCATTCCTTGACTGCAGGAACGATGAGGACTTCTATTCCCGCAACAACATCATATACGGCCACAGGATGAACGACGGATCGATGTTCACCTGCATACAGAACTACAAGAATCAGTCGTACTATGATGCACATCCTACAGCAACGCTGTACACACCGGAAGGCACCTATACTATAGAATTCTTTGCAGGATATGTGACAGAGGCATACGGTGATCCCTGGAAGATGAGTTTCACGTCCGATGAAGCCTATATGGAATGGCATGACTCACTTGTCGCAAGATCGGATTTCACATCAAATGTGTCTTTCAGTGAGAACGACAGGGTCATCACGCTGTCTACCTGCTCAGGATCCTTCACCAATGCCAGATATGTGCTCCACGGAGTCATCAGAGGGTATTGACCGTAAACTAAATATCATCTGCAAAACCGGTGCCCATGCAGGGCGCCGGTTTTTTGGTACAGAAAAAAAGGAATATCGTCATTTCAAGGCGGTGTGTCGATAATGCAGCTGTATATGCGTTATAATGAAATCATGATAACCGTATAAAGGAAAGGAGCATGACATGATAAAGATCGCAAAAACAGAAGGCGGCCTTGTGCGCGGAACCTATGGCAGCGATATGGCTGTCTCGGTATTCAAGGGAATACCTTTTGCTGCGCCTCCCGTCGGAAAGAACCGCTGGAGGGCCCCGCAGCCCGTAGAACCCTGGGAAGGTGTGCGCGACTGCCTGGAATTCGGACCGGCGAACATGACGGACTACTCCAGGGCATACGGCCCGTTCTATGAGAAAGAATGGCACTGGGATATGGACTTCCCGATGAGCGAGGACTGTCTGCATCTCAATATCTGGACACCCGCGAAGACACCTGAAGACAGGCTTCCTGTCATGATATGGATATTCGGCGGAGGACTCATCGGCGGAAACCCCGCTGAGATGGAGTTCAACGGCGAGAACCTTGCGAGAAGAGGAGTGGTCCTCGTCTCGGTAAACTACCGTACGAACGTGTTCGGCCTTTTCGCTCATCCCGAGATCAGCGCAGAGAGCGGCGGGAAGCACTGCACGAACTTCGCTCTGTTTGACCAGAAAGCCGGGATCGACTGGGTCGAGAGGAACATA
>JAFYZY010000100.1 GCA_017548485.1 Oscillospiraceae bacterium
AAAAGAGAGACCACGTTCACGGAGTATCTCAGGGATCTGATCAGTGAGACAGGTCTCACTGATCCCCAGATATACTACAGCGCGGGAATGACCAGGCAGCACTTCAACAAGCTGATAAATGACCTGGAATACCAGCCTACAAAGAGAACGGTGTACCAGCTCATCGTGGGAATGCAGCTGGATATGGATAAGGCGCAGAAACTGCTGGAGAAGGCAGGGTACGCCATGAGCCGCAGCAGCAAGTTCGACCTCATAATGGAGTACTATATCAGGAATCGGAAATACAATATCATTGAGATCGATGTCACTCTGTTCGACGCAGGCTTGCCTCCGCTTCAGCGTGCATGACTGCACAGGTAGTTAAAGATGGTCTTAAAGGAATCACACAGAAAGATAGCGGAAGCTGTTCTGAAAAAGGCTCAGAGCCGGTGCAGGGGAGGCATTGACCTGCTGGGAGTGTACGGCTCCGCCTCAACCGGTGACTTGCACTGCAGGTCGGATCTGGACCTGCTAATAGTGCTTGCTGACGAAAACGAATGGCCTGCAGTATCGGAAGCTTTCATACTGGACGACGAGCAGGTCGGCTACGACATATACTGCACCACGTGGAGGATGCTTGAGGAGGACGCTGAGTGCTCCGGCGCCAATATCTCGAAGCTTATGGACTCGGAGCTGCTGTTCGCAGGCAGCGGCGAAGCCGCGGCAAGACTGGAAGCGCTGCGGAACAGAGCCCGTGAGATACTGGAGTCGGATGAGAGGTTCGGAAAGGCGCAGGAAGCGCTGCAGAGGGGATTCACTCCCTATGCTCTGGCCATGACTGCGGATACGATGGCGAAGAAGAGAGCATACGCCGCTTACGTCATCTCCCAGTGCATGGACGCCGTGATGCTGTTTAACGGCAGATGGTTCAGAAAAGGCGACAAAAGGACCTTTGAGGAACTCGAGGGACTCATTCTGCCTGTTTCATTTGAGGAGAATATCCGCAGCGTCATAAGGGCGGAGAACGGGAATGAGACCGACGCCGCTCTCACGGCTCTGCTGAGATCCGTTATGGACATGCTCAGAAGGGAAGAGAAGAGACCGCGTCCTTCTGCGGAGCAGCTCAGAGGAACATACGAGGAGATGTACTCCAACTGGAGAGGCAAGATGAGGGAGGCCGCGGACAGAGGCGACGAATATGTTTCTTTCATGAGCATGGCATTCATGAACTATATGCTGGATGGTATCGCGGAGAACTGCGAAATACCGGAATATGACCTGATGGAGGACTTCAGCGCTCTCGATCTCGGAAAGAACGCGGATATCCTTGACGAAGTGATGGAGAAGTATCTGCAGGAGTACGGAAAGGCGGGCATAGAACCGAAGCACTACTCCGACACCGATGCCTTCCTGAAGGAATATCTCGGCTGAAGCACCGCAGATAAATGTAAAACGGCAGTTGACCAAAGCTCCTTTTGCGGCTGATAAGATGATGTCAGACCGAAACGAAAGGAGCTTTTATTATGAACAAAGAACTTACAGAAATGGTATTCATCCTGGACCGCAGCGGGTCAATGGCGGGACTGGAATCCGACACCATCGGCGGCTTCAACGCTATGGTTGACAAACAGAAAAAAGAGGAAGGGAAGGCCCTGCTGTCAGCGGTACTGTTCTCCGATCAGAGCACCGTAATCTACGACAGGGTGGACATCGAAAAAGTGGAGCCCATGAATGACAGGCAGTATCAGGTCGGGGGCTGCACGGCGCTGCTGGACGCCATTGGACAGGCCATCCATCACATCAGGAACGTCCACAAGTATGCAAGGGAGGAGGACAGGCCGGAGAAGACGGTCTTCGTGATTACGACCGACGGCATGGAGAACGCCAGCCGCGAGTACACCTATAAAAAGGTGAGCAGCATGGTCAAGGAACAGCAGGAGAAGGGATGGGAGTTCCTGTTCCTCGGAGCGAATATGGATGCCATCAAAACAGCAGGGAGCTTCGGGATCAGAGCCGACAGGGCGGTGACATACGAAGCAGATTCGGAAGGAACAGTGCTGAACTTCGAGGTGGTGAGCAACGCGATAGGTTCCGTGAGAAGGAGACAGGCTCTCGACGCCTCCTGGAAAGCCGAGATCGAAAAAGACCACGCGATGCGGGGAAAGAAATAATATTTTGTGATATCAAAATAGACTGTGATCTGAGAAGGTCACAGCCTTTTTTCTACGTATAATCTATTTTGCAGAAAGAAATAGGATTTTGACAAACGGTCGGTCGACCGATATACTTTAGAAGAAAGGGAAGGTGATAATAGATGGATCTTCAAACGATGCTGGATGAACGGAATATGTCCATGTACAAGCTGTCACAGATCAGCGGGGTACCTAAAACTACTGTTATTGATATCTGTTCAGGGAAAAGCGATATAGAAGCGTGCAATGCAAGAACAGTGATGCTGCTTGCAAAAGCGCTTGGATGCTCAATGGAAGAAATGATGAAGATCGATACGGCAAAATATGACAGAAAAACAGGACTTCCGAAAGACAAGACTTACCTTGAGAAAGGGTTACCGCCGTATGTACAACAGTCAGTAGACACAATGCAGCGGTCCTGGGATATCGTTGACTCAGGGAAAAAGGATCTGCACTGGGATATGGTATGGTGTGAACTATATTCTTCAATTAACTCTGCTGAAACAGAGCAAGAGATATCAAGCGAACAAGCCTGGTACCTCAGACACAAGTATTTAAGGATGGTGGATGAAGACTGATGATTGATTTTACTGATCTTCCTCAAAGAAACAAAACATATTCAGGGGCAAACGGGAGCAAGATCTCAGTGCTTCTGGACGGTGACTTATATATGCTCAAGTTTCCCGGGCAGGCACGCCTCAATGACAGGATCAGCTACGCTAATAGCTGTATTTCGGAATACCTGGGATCACATATATTTGAGATAGTAGGTATTCCTGCACAAAAGACTATACTCGGAACAATTACGCGAAACGGCAGGGAAAGGGTTGTAGTTGCGTGCAAGGATTTCACTTCAGGTGATCATGTACTGCAGGATTTTGCCTCTTTGAAAAACACTATCATCGATTCAGAGCATAACGGATACGGAACAGAACTGTCAGATATACTCTCAACCATTGATGAACAGCGTGCTATGAACCCGTGGATACTTAAAAGACATTTCTGGGATATGTTCATCGTTGATGCGCTGATCGGTAACTGGGACAGACACAATGGCAACTGGGGATTTCTGTACAATATCAGAACAGATGAGCTGACCATAGCTCCTGTATTTGACTGCGGCAGTTCGCTGTACCCACAGGCTGACGATGAAATAATGCAGGATGTTTTAAATGATCCGACTGAGCGGGACAGCAGAATCTTCAGTATGCCGACCTCAGCAATACAACAGAACGGAAGCAGGATCAACTATTATAGTTTTATTTCTTCATTACAGTATGAAGACTGTAATGAAGCATTGGAACGTATTACTCCCAGGATCGATATGAGAAAGATCAATGACCTGATAGAAAACACGCCATACATCACAGATCTCCAAAAGATGTTTTATAAGACGATGATCTCGGAACGGAAGGAGAAGATCCTTGACAGATCCTTGCAGCTTGTGAGGAACAGGGATCGGGAT
>JAFYZY010000101.1 GCA_017548485.1 Oscillospiraceae bacterium
CATGGACATCCTGACCTGGCACTCCTTCTTGACTTCCTCCGAGAGTCCCGCTGACCCTCCTATCACGAACACGATCCTGGACGTCTCCTGCCTGGTCTTTTCCAGCAGCTGTGCCAGCTCCTCGGAACTGTACTCTCTGCCTTCCACGCAGAGCGCCACCTTGACGGATCTGCCGTCCTCTCTGAGATGTCTGAGCAGTGTTTCCCCTTCTCTTTTGACCGCTTCCGCTCTGGCACTGTCGGTGTCATCGGTGATCCTGTACTCAGAGATCTCGGTGACCATGACCCTGTCGAAAGCGGAAAGTCTCTTTCTGTATTCCTCAAATCCATCCGAGAACCATTTCTGTGACATCTTTCCGACACACAGTATCTCTATATTCAGCATCAGTCCAGCTCCAGTATCTCACTGATCTCGCTGCGCGGTGCAGCAATTATCCTGTATCTGTCTTCCGGCATCCCCATGTCCTCTGCCGCGGATATGCAGGACACCAGCGCAAGCTGAGGTGTGTTGTTCTTGTCCGAGAGATGCATGAGAACGACCTGACCGACGTTCTCCTCGGTCACGAGCCTCGCGACCTCCCTGGCACAGTCCGCATTTGAGAGATGGCCCCTCGGCGACCTGATCCTGGCCTTAAGGGAAGGCGCATACTGCCCGTTCGTCAGCATCATGTCGTCATAGTTGGATTCGAGAGCGACGATCCCGCAGCCGTGCATCTTCTCCCTTATGAGGTCATCGATCCTGCCAACGTCGGTCACGACCGCGACTGCCTTGTCTCCTCTTCCCAATCTGAATCCGGTGCATGTCCTGCTGTCATGGCTGGTCGGAAACGGATCCACGTTGAATCCTCCGGCGGAGAAACACTCTCCGTGAGTGAATTCCCTGAATCTCTGGAAAGGATGTATCATGCCATTGTCCAGCAGATACCTTTTCGTGCTTGCTGTCCCGCACAGTTCTATATCATAGTGGCTGCAGAACACCTTGAGCCCGGCGACATGATCTATATGCTCGTGCGTTATGAGCACGGAAGAGACATCGGATACGGAGAACCCAAGCGAATTCAGCGCGCTTATCGTTCTCCTGTAGCTGATGCCCATATCGATCAGGACCAGTCCTTCGTCGTTCCATACAGCGGTGCAGTTTCCGGAACTGCCGCTGGCCAGAGTGGCAAATCGAATCATAGTGACCTCTAAAAGGAAAAAGCTCCTTTGCGGAGCTTTTTTGTTTTATACTTCGGAAGCCGAAGCGGCATATACCTCATCCGGGACGGTGACGCGCCTGATATCAGCGCCGAGCCTGCCGAGCTTTCCCACGAAATCCTCGTAGCCTCTGTCGATATACTCAACTCCGTATACTTCTGTAGTCCCTTCTGCGCACAGTCCCGCGATGACCATGGCTGCTCCTGCTCTCAGGTCTGTAGACGTGACTGTCGCTGCGTGAAGCTTCTCGACGCCGTTTATCGTCGCGATCTTTCCGTCGACCGAGAAGGAAGCTCCCATCTTCCCGAGTTCATCGGCATACCTGAACCTGTTGCTCCAGATGCCTTCGGTTATAACGGATGTTCCCTCAGCCATGCTGAGCAGCACGGAGAACTGGGGCACCATGTCTGTCGGGAATCCGGGGTGAGGCATCGTCCTCACGTTCGTGGCGCAGAGAACGCCTTTCCTGCTTACCGTCAGAGATTCCTCGTCCACGCTGATCTCCCCGCCGACCTCTCTCATCCTGGAGATTATCGTCTCAAGGTGCTTTGGCGTGATATTGTCGACTGTGACATTTCCGCCTGTAGCGACGGCGGCAGCGATGAATGTGCCTGCTTCTATCTGATCAGGGATGATGAAATACTGGGCCCCTCTGAGGCGGCTGACTCCGCGTATCTTTATCACGTCGGTGCCTGCGCCTCTGATATCGGCTCCCATCATGTTCAGGAAGTTGGCGACGTCGACGATATGCGGCTCTTTTGCTACGTTCTCCAGTATGGTCCGGCCTTCCGCCTTAACGGCAGCGAGCATCGCATTGATGGTCGCGCCGACGGAGACTATATCAAAGAATATGTGAGCCCCTTTGAGTCCGGGACCTGCGTCGACGTGGACGACGCCGTCTTCCACCACTGCGGTGGCTCCGAGCGCCTCAAATGCCTTGAGGTGCTGGTCTATCGGTCTTTCTCCGAGATCGCATCCGCCCGGCAGGGCAACGCTCGCCTTTCCGAACTTTGACAGCCCGACTCCGAGGAAGTAGTAGCTTGCCCTCATCCTCCTGGCGTTCTCGTTTATTATCTCGCAGCTTCTGATGTCGCGGGAATCGATCACGTAGCTGTGGGCGGACATCGCATGGATCTCAGCCCCCATATCACCCATGATCTCCATAAGGACAGACACGTCGCTGATCGTCGGGACGTTCTCCAGCACGCACGGGCCGTCGGCCATCAGCGTCGCCGGGATTATCGCAACAGCGGCATTCTTGGCTCCGCCTATCTCCACTGTGCCCTGCAGGGGCCGTCCTCCTGTAACTACTAGTTTTTCCAAGATGATCCTCCCTTTTCTGCTCAGCCCCACCCGAGATACGGCTCGGCAGGTACCCTGTCTCCGTTGATCCTTACTTCGAAATGCAGGTGCGGTCCGGTGGAGTTGCCCGTGGATCCCACCTGTCCGATCATCTGTCCTCTCTGGACATAATCTCCCACAAATGCGAACCGGGCGAGCATATGCCCGTACAGCGTCTGCATACCGTTGCCGTGATCGATGATTATATATCTTCCGTAGCCGACAGCCGTATCCTCAGATACGACCACCTTGCCGGAAAGGGCTGCGTATACCGGCGTCCCCTGTACACACGCTATGTCGAATCCTCTGTGTACTCCGGGGATCCAGCCTCGGCTGATCTTCTGTATCGGTCCGGTGGGCCAGCCTATGGAACCGCCGTACTGGTTCGGAGCGGCGCTCCCGCCGGTACCTATGGTGACATGCATGTCGACCGGCTGTCTGGTGACCTTCTCTTCTATGACCGTGCTCTTGACTACTCTGCCGTTCTTGTACTCTACCTCTGTTACGGTGGTCCTCTCTCCTTCCGATCCCTGCTGGCTGATCTTGTAGTACCCGAGGTTGTAACTTGACGTCGTGGTCGTGACCGTGTTGAATCCTATCGATGAGACTGTCGTCTTTATCCTGACGGTCTTGACGCTCATCAGTGAATCGTTCTCCGCGACGAGAAGCTGCGTGTCGGTGTGGATGATCCCGTCATTGAGATCGACCTGGGGATTCAGCTCCGCGAGTTCAGCCACAGTCAGACCGTTTGCTTTTGCTATCTCCGAGGCTTTATCGCCGTCGGCAGCGCTGTAATAGATCGGCTTCTCCTCCTCAGAGGTCAGAAGATCGCTGAGCTCGTCGTAGGAGACCACCGAACCTGCGGGATAGATGCCGCTCACGAGATCCACGGTCTTGGTGAATCTCACCAATACATCGTCTCCCATTCCTGCCGCCTGCTTCTGGTACGGTTCGATTATCCCGTCAACGGTGGCTGACAGGAGCTGTCCTGCCGTGGTCGCGCCGTAGAACTGTCCTCCGATATATATGCCGGTTGCTTCCGCGACATCCATACCGGACGCTGAGAGGATCTTGTTGGCGACCACGTCCTGAGTGTTGATCTCTCCCGAATCCGCTACTGCGATGCTGAGGACCGCAGACGGTCTCCAGTCGCTGTCGTCGACCTTGATGACCCTCCTCTTGATCGTCGCGACTGCATCGTCGTATACGGATTCCTTTTCTATATATCCTATATCCTGGCCGCCCACCGTGACCTTAACGGCATAGGGAAGCTCTGCTACGTTCCTAATCACGAAGCAGCAGATCACCAGGCATGCGACGGGAAGGACTCTGCTCATGAACCTTTCTATCAGATGGCTGTTCCACCTGAATCCGTAACGGAAGAATGCCCTGGTCCTGTTCAGTTTTACGCGGTTCGGGGCATCCTTGATCTCAGCCATCAGATCATGATAACCCTTTATGCTCCTCACGCCCTTGACGAACGGATTCGTGAGATCCGCCCATATTTCGGAGATCCATCCCCACAGCAGTGAGAACAGTTTTCTGATCACCTTCCAGGTGAACCTCAGGGCCCTGGCTGAAGCGCGCCTGATCTTTCTGAACCGTCTGCGTCTGGCTCTGATGAGGCTGGAACCTACGTAGTAGAGCAGATTGCCTATATATTCTTTTGCGTAACCCAATAACTGGCCGGCAACAACGCGCTGCCGGCGGTGACGTCCGTCATTATTCCTTTTTCCGAACGCCCAACTTGCGGGTCTTAGATATCTAGTCATTTAAGTGTATGGATCTTTCCTGTTCTGCGTATCCGAATGATCTGTGGATACACATGGATATTATATCACTGTTTGCAAACCCGAAATGAAAACAGCCTGTTAACGGCTGACACCGGATCAGGGGCTGCTCTTCTCCGCAGAATACTGTATGAACCTCGGCCAGATTGTCCTCTCGACTGTTGCCTCGACGTAAAGGCCCTCTTCCGTCCATCTCTCCGACAGTATGTTTCCCCTGTTTCTGAGGGAAGCTGCTCTCCCTGCCTCCTGGAAAGGAAACAGCAGGAAGCAGTGCACGACGCTCTCGGACAGCATCTCGCTGATCTTTTCCAGCAGAGCGTCCATGCCGTATCCCGTTTTTGCTGAGACCGGAAGTCCGGGAAGCGCTTTAGCCGCATCGTTCAGGTCGCATTTGTTGAACACCGTCATGCAGGGTATCTCGCTGCAGCCCAGTTCCTCCAGCACTTCTTTCGTCACGTCCAGCTGACTTCCCCAGGACGGATCGGACGCATCCGCAACGATGATGATCAGGTCTGCGAAACGGACCTCATCCAGTGTTGACTTGAATGCCTTTACAAGGCCGTGAGGCAGCCTGCTCACGAACCCGACTGTATCCACGAGCAGAACATGCTGCAGATTACCGACCGACAGTCTTCTGACTGTGGGATCGAGAGTCGCAAACAGCCTGTCCTCCGCCAGCACATCGGATCCGGTGAGCCTGTTCATGAGGGAAGACTTTCCCACGTTCGTATACCCGACGAGAGCCACCGTAGGGATACCGTCCCTCTTTCTGAATCTCCTGGTCACCTCTCTGCGCTGTTCCATCTTATTCAGTTTTTCCTTGAGAGACTGGATCCTGCTTCTGATATGTCTCCTGTCGGACTCCAGTTTCGTCTCGCCAGGGCCTCTGGTCCCTATTCCACCACCCTGCTGAGAAAGCCCTGAGCCAGCTCCGAGCAGTCTGGGAAGCCTGTATTCAAGCTGGGCGAGCTCGACCTGGATCTTGCCCTCCGCAGTCTTGGCGTTCCTCGCGAAGATGTCGAGTATCAGGACCGTCCTGTCGATTACCGGCAGACCGGTTATCTCCTCCAGGTTCCTCGTCTGGATCCCGGTCAAACTGTCATCCACCACTATGATATCAGCGTTGAGCCTCTCCGCGATATCCTTCACTTCCATGGCTTTTCCGCTCCCGATATATGTGGCGGGATTCAGCTTATCAGACTGCTGTATCACTTCCGCTACCGCATCCGCTCCAGCGGTATCGCAAAGTGAAACGAGTTCCGCCATCGATTCGTCCGGATCCCATTCCCCCGTATCCGCCGCCACCAGAACGGCTCTCTGTCTGTTCTGAGTATCTTCCATCTGTTCCTTCTCTTCAGTGTTATGACTGCTTTTCTGTACATTATAATACATCGGTGCGTCAGGTCCGATATTGTCTGTGTTACTTCCTGATGTTATCATTAATCATCAATCATCGATCGAGGTATTATCATGACCTGTCCCAGATGCGGTTCCGAATCATTCGACGGATCCTCTCCATGCCCGCAGTGCGGCTATGAGAACGCTCCCTCTGCTGCCGACACCTTCAGCCGGTATACCGCCCGGAGTGAAGATGCGCTGAACGGTTATCTGTCCTATACTTCAGGCAGCAGTACGGAAACTGCCGAGGAATCATTCAGTGAGAATTCCCATTCCTCTTCTCCAGAACGTTCTGTCAGGAGCGGGAGCGGAGGAAACGAATGGATCCCATACGCTTCCGTGATCTGCGGCGCTCTGTCCGCCTATTCCTCACCCATGGTGCTTCCGGGGATCCTTCTCGGCATCACATCGGTCATCCTGGGAATAATAGGGCGTTCTGCCCCAAAAAGAAAGCTCTCGGTGATCGGTATAATCACGGGACTGATCGGCCTTCTTCTCTCGGTCCTTGTAGTGCTTTTCTATATCGGGATCTTCAAGCTGGTATATGACTTCCTTTTCGGAGGCTTCGGGTTCAGGATGTTCAGCGGATGGTGAGCCGCTCATCCTTGTGCCGGCAGCAACACCCATATACGAAATTAGCTCCTGCGTCACAGCAGGAGCTTTTTCATTGTGTCATCCGAGAAATGCCGCAGCAGCTGAGCCTATGATGGTGTCATCATCCTGCATGATCAGCCTGTACGCTTCGGAATCGCCCAGAAGCCTGTCCAGCCATTCCCTGAATTCATTCAGGATACATCCGTTGAGCCGTATCGTGGATCCGTCCACGGCTATATCGGCCGTACCTTCTCCCCCGTTGTCCCTGATACGCCTCACCACAGCCGCGACCAGGCAGGCCACCAGCTTGCCCGATCTTTTCTCCACACACTCGAACAGTCTGTCCAGAGTCACCCCGTCATCTTCACAGGCGCACATCTCCGCGCAGGGTCCTTCTCTCTTTTCCAGGAAATCAGCCATATCCTTTGCATGGAGCCTTCCGTTTTCTCTCAGGTATCGGCCTGCCTTATCAGAAAGCAGTCCCCTCTCGCAGAGCTCCAGCGCGCTCAGGGAAGCGATCTCTCCGAGATAGGCTCCGGAGACCATCTTTTCAAACAGCGCCGCTCCTCTGTTTCTGCTGGTGCTGTCTATTCTGGCATCTATGATGCCGGAAGGCACCGCGGAGAAATACGCGGATTCCATATTGACCGCCATCGATCTCCTGTCAACAGGAGGGATCTTGGTTATGTTTTCCGTTTTTTCGAAATACGCGGAGTTCATCCCCGTGCCGAGGATGAATCCGACGGCGTTCCTGCTTCCGGCAGTCAGAGCTGAATAAAGCACCGCCGCAGTGTCGTTAAGCACCGTGATCCGGGGCGTTCCCGGATATCCCGCCCTCCGGAAGGCGTCCTCCATTCCTGCGCGGATCAGGCTGCCTTCGCAGCCTTCCACAGCCACCTCTTTGCCCATAGTCAGTATCCTGGCTTCACCGTCGGGAAGTGACTCGAACGCGTAGGAGAAACAGAGAACCACTCTTCCGCTGTCCGGCATCAGCGGCAGGATCCTTCTTACGAACTCGTCGTACATCTCTCCGGGAGTCACGCTGCCTTCCGTTCCCGGCATCCGGGATCTTCTCAGCTCTGGTATCTCAGGTCCGTTCTCCGTGAAAACGACCTTTGCCGCTCTCAGATTCGTCCCTCCCGCGTCGATCACCGCGACAGGTTCGTCTGTTCTGATCTCGCCGTCAGCAAAGAGATACGCGGGGATCATCATCAGCGATCCTTCCTCACCCTGAAGCCCTCGCTCCATGTGGCGGTATATCTCTTCCGTCAGTTCCCACGGGTCTATGCAGTCGGGATGGATCCCTATATCCATCAGAGCATTGTAAAGTCCTTTCTTCATCAGC
>JAFYZY010000102.1 GCA_017548485.1 Oscillospiraceae bacterium
GCTTTTCCGACCCTGGGGATCCTTATAAAGAAAGCAAGCGCGATGAACGCAAGCAGGAAGGTGGACAGATCGACCGCTATGACGAGGTCCAGACCTCCGAAGGAATAGAGCGCTGTCGCGATAACAGGATGAAGGACCATATTTACCGAGCCGGACAGCGATCTGAGGCCGCTGACACGCTGAAACTGTCCTTCCGGAGTGACAAGCGTGACTGCCACATCGGATGCCGGCCTCTGAACGGTGTTCATGAGCCCGCTCACAGCGTTTATGAAGTAAAGATACCAGGGCCTCAGCAGATCCGTTTTGTACAGCACAAGAACGGAGACCGTGCACAGAGCGGCGAACGTATCGCAGGCGAGCATGGTCTTCTTCTTGTCCCATCTGTCAGAGAGCGCTCCCGCGAATATGCTGACCAGCACATACGGCACGTACGAACACACCGACAGCAGCGCGGTCTGCAGCGCAGACCCTGTCTTCTGGAAGACCCACAGCGTCAGAGCGAACGACGTCATGTCGCTTCCCAGCACGGAAAGCGCCTGCGTGCTCCAGAGCAGCAGGAAGTCTCTCATTCCTCTGTTTTCTTTTCCCGGGATATCAGTACTCATTATCAGCCGACGTTGTTTCAGGACAAAAAAAGCCGCAGCGGGAAGCTACGACCGATCAATGGTGCCGGTGGCGGGGGTCGAACCCGCACGGTATCGCTACCACGGGATTTTGAGTCCCGCACGTCTGCCAATTCCATCACACCGGCAACTAACTGTCGGTATTATACTCCACCGGATATGTGCGCGCAAGAAAAAAGGCAGCGCCAACTGCCTTGACGTAATTTGTCCTGAGGTCCCGGTCAGACAGGTCTCACCATGTTTCTGATACCGGGAACGTATTTTATCCTGACTTCCTGACCAACCGTGTATTTTTCCGACGGATCGAGCGCCATGGGACTTTCCACCGATTCGCCTTTGTCATCTGTGTACCTGACATAAATGGTGTAGCTGGATTCATTGAGATCGGGATCATAGGTCTCGTCTATCCTGGAAACGACGGCTCCCGTCTCTATTCCTTCGTTATCTATCCTTTTTGCCTTTTTATGAGCATTCACTGCCTGTATCACGAAGACGATGACTGCAAGCGTGCCGATCACCAGTTCAAGATGCGATGTAACGAACTCCTTGATTGCTTCCATTGTTTCTCTCCTCATCTGCAGCTATGCTGCGTATTCATACGGTTATTCTAATACATTATACGCATGTTTTCACGTTTTTTTGAGCCGCTGACCCTGATATGATACAATGTATTCAGCACGAAGCCCGGCTGAACGGAAACGCTGCTTTGACGAATGTGATTTGTTCCCGTCTGTGAAAGCGGACCTGAGCAAATGGCCTGTATCAAACGACTGTTTCCCGGCCTGCTGTTCGGCAGGTCTTTTTGTTTGTGAAAAACACCGGGCATGCGATTATTGCCGGAGGAAAAGGATTTGGATAATAAGGACCTGAATTTCATTCAGGATCAGATAGGCTACACTTTCAGAAACACGGACCTGCTGCAGCAGGCATTCGTCAGGAAGTCATATTCAGCGGAGAACGGAGGACAGAACAACGAAGTCCTTGAGTTCATAGGCGACAAAGTTCTCGACCTGATGGTGGTCCGTCTTCTGACCGAGAAATACGGGATCATCACCGACAGCGAGAAGTACCGCGAGTACTCAAGCAGATATGATGAAGGTGAACTCACTGAGATAAAGAGCTCTCTTGTGGAGAAAAAGACTCTTGCCCAGAGGATGCGCGAGCTCGGGTTTGCGAAGTATCTCATCATGGGCCGCGGAGACGAGCTTCAGAAGGTAGACAGGGAGCAGTCGGTACAGGAAGACCTGTTCGAAGCGATAATCGGCGCAGTCGCTCTGGATTCCGGATGGGACATGAGGGCCATGCAGGATACGGTCGAGATCATGCTCAACCCTGATGAGTTCCTGGAGGAATCGGATGACGACTATGTAGGGCTCCTTCAGGCCTGGGTGCTCAAGGATACCGGCACCAGGCCGCTGTACCACTACAGAAAAGGCAGTTTTCAGGCTGCTATGAAGTTCCCGTTCGAGGGTATCTCACAGGAATCCGGAAAAGAAGACACTCCGGAATTCGAAGAGATACTCGCCAGCACATGCCAGTGCTATCTCAAACTCAATGACGATCTTCCCCTGTTCCGCGGATTCGGGGAAAGCAACAGCCAGGCCAGGAAGAACGTCTGCAGGCTCGCATACACATACCTCAAGGAGAACGGACTGCTCTCATTCATCAGAAGAGAGATACCCAATCCCAACCGGGCCGAAGCCATCAACCAGCTGGAGACTCTCGCAAGAAGAGGCTACTTCCCGCTTCCAAAGTACGGTTTCTCCGAGAGATACGACAAGAACGGCAATTCGGTCTGGACCGCCCGCTGCGTCATAACGGGTGAGAAGAAGAGGTTCACGGGCACGTCGTCATCCAAGCGGGAAGCCAAGAAACATGCGGCGTACAGGATGCTGAGATATGTTCTTGAGAACTACTGATGCATCGGGAGAATCAGATGTCTTATCAGGATATAAAAGTAAATGAAACAGCTGTCAGGATCCTCCTTCCCGACAGCAGTTACGATACGCTCATCTATATGCCGGTATCTGACCCCGGCAGTCTCAACGGCATCATTGAAAAGTTTGAAGCTCCTTCCTTTGCCGCGGCTGCAGTGGTATGCGATGACTGGGACTCCGAGATGACTCCCTGGCCGGCTCCGGCGGCGTTCAAGGGCAGACCTGATTTCGGCGGCAGGGCAGATGCTTTTCTGGACCGCCTGTACAGCGAGATCTTCCCCGCAGTAGAGATGATCACCGGCAGACCCGAATTCCGCGGAATGGCGGGCTATTCTCTCGCCGGACTTTTCTCCCTGTATTCTTTCTACAAACGCGCGGATCTCAGGCTGTGCGGATGCGTGTCAGGAAGCGTCTGGTACGAAGGTTTTGAAGACTGGGCACTGGAGAGGCTGCCTCTCGCGGAATCGGGAAGCATTTTCTTCTCTCTGGGAAACAAAGAGGAGAAGACAAGGAACGTCATGATGCAGCACACCGGTCAGATGATGAGGAAGATAGCGGACCACCTCAACAAAGAGGAAGACCGCTTCGAGGCATCGTTCCGCTATACGTCCGGAACTCATTTCGACGGATACGAGGACAGGATGCGCGAGTGCATCAGCTGGCTGACGGGTGAAGACTGATGAGAAAAGTTCTTAAGATCTTCGGTGTCATAGCCTGTCTCGCCTGCGTTGCGGCGATCGTTTTCGGGATCGGTCTGTACTGTGTGAATACCTTCTCATTCGGCGGACGCTCGGCTGAACTGATGAGACTTCAGCCGATGTACTACTATTATGAGCCCCTGGTAGACGACTATGTTTCGTCACTTGTTGCCGGCAAGCCCGCCACAGCTCTGTCCTGCATAGAGCCAAATCTCCTGACGTACTATTCAGCCATCTACAAGACCAACTCCGACATCGTCATGACTCTGGACGATCTTTATGCGAAAGACGGTTATAAGGGCATTACCGAGTGGAAGATCCATCACACCATAGAATGGAATCCCGGCGTTTACAGCGACACGCTGGACAAACTCGGCACCACAGCTGACAGAGGCATAGATCTCTATGTGGTGCTCAAAAGAGACGGTGACGCAGAGGAGATGACATATATATACGAAGTCATCCAGAGAAACAGTTACTGGTATCTTCTGAGCGTTGCGCCAGACGAAAGCTGGAATACAGAAGACTGAACCATATCAACACAGAAACGGCTGCCCGGATACCCGGACAGCCGTTTTCTGATGTTTATCAGCCGATCATTCGGCAAACAGCGGGGTCGAATAGTATCTGTCACCGCTGTCGGGAAGCAGCGCCACTATGGTCTTCCCGGCGTTCTCCGGTTTTTTCGCAAGTTCTATTGCGGCGTGCAGAGCAGCTCCGGACGAGATGCCCACCGAGATGCCTTCTTTTCTCGCCAGCAGTTTCGCAGCCTTGAACGCATCATCGCTCTTTGCGCGGAACACTTCGTCGTACACCGCCTTATTGAGCACTTCGGGGACGAATCCGGCGCCTATGCCCTGGATCTTGTGGCTCCCCGCCCTTCCTTCCGACAGCACGGGAGAATCATCGGGTTCCAGTGCCACCACTCTGATATCCGGGTTCTGTTCCTTGAGATACTCTCCGATACCGGTGATGGTCCCTCCTGTGCCTACCCCTGCAACAAATATATCGACTTTTCCATCGGTGTCGTTCCAGATCTCGGGACCTGTGGTGGCCTTGTGGGCCGCGGGGTTCGCGGGATTCACGAACTGCCCGGGGATGAAACTGTCCGGGATCTCCTTTGCGAGCTCGTCGGCTTTCGCTATCGCTCCGCTCATCCCTTTCGATCCTTCTGTGAGAACGATCTCCGCTCCGTACGCTTTTAGAATGTTCCTTCTCTCAACGCTCATGGTCTCGGGCATGGTGAGGATCATCCTGTAGCCTTTATATGCCGCTATCGCGGCAAGTCCAATGCCGGTATTGCCGCTGGTAGGTTCGATGATGACGGAGCCGGGCTTGAGAAGTCCTTTCGCTTCCGCATCTTCTATCATCGCTTTCGCGATCCTGTCTTTGACGCTTCCTGCGGGATTTAGGTATTCCAGTTTGACAAGGACCGTCGCCTCAAGGCCCAATTCCTTTTCGATATTCACC
>JAFYZY010000103.1 GCA_017548485.1 Oscillospiraceae bacterium
CCACACCGGTCCTGCCCGGGGGAAGCATGCCAGGATCCGCGGAAGCGGGGAGCGTGCCAACGGGTCAAAAGTGATCTGCGCTATTACTATTCGGAAAGGAGCAACAGGAAAATGTCATTCAGGTCAACGATAGCAGTCTATTACGGAGAAAAGGCAGCGGACATCAGATATTACAGAAACTGGGATCCTCTTATTCTGCTCTTTGAGGCATTTGCCACGGCATATGCCGCAGGCGAATGTGCGGGCTGGAGAGCATACAGGTTTCTTATCAGGGAAGCGCTGGGACAGGATACGGAGAATTATTCCGACGAGGAAGAGGATGAGATCATCCGTTTATACGAGGAGGCTTCCGAGTATCCGATAATAGTCGACGTCAAAACGAGGAGGATATATCTCCGGGGAACGGAGAGAGACGATCGCTACACAAAAGTATTCGACCGCATCGACGAAAAAATGAACGTCACGGAACTACTCAGCGGAAGCGGAGTCAGATACTCCAGGAGGATGCTTGAGTCATTCAGAGAGACGATAAACAGCGACAGCGAGTGCCGGGAGAAGATCTCCGTGACGATGAGAAATATACTCACAGGATCCCCAACAGAAGAAGCGGGCTGATGAACCACACCAAAAGTGGAACAGACCGCTTCTCCGGAAGTATAATTGTATGCAGAAAACAAAAGACAAGAGGTATAAAAAATGAGCGTAAACAGGGAATTGCTGGACTTTATAAAAAGATCGCCGACGGCTTTTCAGGCGGTAGCTACAGCCGAGGATGCCCTCAGACAGAAGGGATTCAATGAGCTCAGAGAGAGCGATAAGTGGATCCTTGAGAAGAACGGAAAGTACTATACAAAGAAGAACGGGTCATCGCTTATCGCGTTCGAGATCCCGGAAGGGGACTTCAGCGGATTCATGATGACCGCAGCCCACGGAGACAACCCCTCCTTCAAGATCAAGGAGAACGCGGAGCAGAAGAACGATGTATATGTAAGGCTCTCCACGGAGTCCTACGGCGGAGGCATCTACTCCACCTGGCTGGACAGACCGCTGTCTGTGGCCGGAAGGATCATAGTGAGAGACGGAAACGGATTCTCCACAAAACTGGTGGATATGGAGAGGCCTGTAGCGGTGATCCCGAATCTCTGCATCCACTTCAACAGAGACGCCAACACGGGACTCAATCTGAATCCCGCTGTGGATATGGTGCCTCTGTTTAAGGATGCCGGGGACGGGAAGTCCTTCAGAGAGATGATCGCGGAGAAAGCCGGGGTCAAGGAGAAAGATATCCTGTCCACGGATCTGTTCCTGTATAACCCGCAGGAAGGCGTTGAGTGGAGCGACTACATCTCCTCCCCGAGACTGGACGACCTCCAGAGCGCGTTCGCTCTCCTCAAGGGATTCATCAAATCCAAGCCATCCAAAGCGGTCAAAGTGTACTGCCTGTTCGACAACGAAGAGGTCGGCAGCGGGACCAAGCAGGGAGCGGCGTCCACATTCCTCAGCGATGTGCTGGAGAGGATAGCGGACTGCTTCGGGCTGACCAAGGAAGAGCGTATAAGGAAACTGGCCTGCAGCTTCATGGTGTCCTGCGATAACGGACACGCGGTGCACCCGAACCATCCCGAGGTCAGCGATCCCAACCACGCTCCCAAAATGAACAAGGGCGTCGTCATCAAGTACAACGCATCACAGCGCTATACCACCGACGCGGTATCCGCGGCAATGTTCCGGCTGGTCTGCGAGAAGGCAAACGTGCCGGTGCAGATGTTCTTCAACAGAGCGGACATCAGAGGCGGAGGGACTCTCGGCAACATCTCCACCACACAGGTGTCGGTGAACACGGTTGACATCGGCCTCGCGCAGCTGGCGATGCACTCCAATTTCGAGACCGCCGGGGCAAAGGATACCGAGTATCTGGTAAAGGCAATAACCGCCTTTTACGGGAAACAGTTCATCCAGACTGAGAACGGTTATACTCTGGAGTGATCTGTAACCTATCGAGGTTGACACAAAAGACCTTATTATATAGACTAGTAATGCACCTTAAAAACGAACAAGGCTGAGAAGGAAACAAGTAGACGGAAGACCGCTTTTCCAGAGAGCATCCGGCAGGTGAGAGGATGTAAAAGCATTTCCGGCCGAATACATTCCGGAGCCGCTTCCCGAAATCACCAGTAGGAACAGACGGGACCGCCCGATACAGCGGAGACATCTGCGGGATGTCATGAGGGCTGCAGTCATGCAGCCGAACAGAGGTGGTACCACGGCTTAGTCGTCCTCTGCTGCTTATGCGGCAGGGGACGTTATTATTTGGAGGAAGAATCAAATGCAGATCTATGAGGAACTTAAGGCAAGAGGCCTTATCGCGCAGGTAACCAATGAGGAAGAGATCAGGGAGATGGTCAACGCAGGAAAGGCCACCTTCTATATCGGATTCGACTGCACGGCGGACAGCCTCACAGCCGGACACTTTATGGCGCTCTCTCTCATGAAGAGGCTTCAGATGGCAGGAAACCATCCTATAGCCCTCATCGGAGGAGGCACCACCATGATCGGCGACCCGTCGGGCCGCACCGATATGAGAAAGATGCTGACTCTTGACGACATCAACCACAACGCGGAATGCTTCAAGAGACAGATGGAGAGGTTCATCGAGTTCGGAGAAGGCAAGGCGATGATGATCAACAATGCCGACTGGCTCCTCTCGCTGAACTACGTCGACCTCCTGAGAGAGGTCGGAGCCTGCTTCTCCGTCAACAACATGCTTCGGGCCGAGTGCTACAAGCAGAGGATGGAGAAGGGTCTTAGCGTCCTCGAGTTCAACTACATGATCATGCAGAGCTACGACTTCTACTATCTGTTCCAGTATTACGGCTGCAACATGCAGTTCGGCGGAGACGACCAGTGGAGCAACATGCTGGGCGGCACCGAGCTTATACGCCGCAAGTTGGGAAAAGACGCCCATGCCATGACCATCACGCTGCTCACCGACTCCCAGGGCAACAAGATGGGAAAGACCGCCGGCAACGCCGTTTGGCTCGATCCCGACAAGACAAGCCCCTTCGAATTCTTCCAGTACTGGAGGAACGTGGGCGACGCCGACGTCATGAAGTGCATCAGGATGCTAACCTTCATACCTCTGGAAGAGATAGAGGAGATGGATAATTGGGACGACTCCCGCATCAACGAAAAGAAGGAGATCCTGGCCTTCGAGCTGACCAAACTCGTACACGGTGAGGAAGAGGCAAACAAAGCCAAAGAAGCCGCAAAGGCGCTCTTCTCGGGCGAAGGCGACGACGCCAACATGCCCACCACTGAAGTGGAACTGGAAGGAGCTGAGATCGGCATCATCGACCTGATGATGGCCTGCGGACTTGCAGCCAGCAGGGGAGAGGCGAGGCGCCTCATCCAGCAGGGCGGAGTCTCCGTCAACGGAGAAAAGGTCCCGAATCAGGATTTCACCGTTAATGCCGATGATCTCAAAGCCGGAGTCAAGATCAGAAAGGGCAAGAAGATCTTCCACAAAGCCGTCCTGAAATAATACCGGTCATCATAGAACGCAAAAACGGAAATGTCAGTTAACAGAAAAGCGGCTGCGATCATAGGGGCCGGCGCGGTGTTCACCGCGGGAGCATATGCCCTGACAGAGTATGTCCTGAGAAGCGCGATAGACCGGGAAGCAGGGAAGCTCCCGGGCACAGGCACGGGTAGGTCTGAGAATGACCCCTACGCCATGTTCGATGCTCCGGGGGAAGAGCTCAGGAACACTCCCCATGAGACGGTGGAGATAACCTCCCGCGACGGTCTGAAACTTGTGGGACACTGGTTCGAATCAGATAATCCCAAGAGAGTCATCCTCGCTGCCCACGGATGGAAAGCCAGCTGGTACAGGGATTTCGGTTATTCCTATCCCTTTCTCAAAAGCGAGAATTGCAGCATCCTGTATATCGAACAGAGAGGACAGGGAGACAGCGAAGGCAGGTATATCGGCTTCGGGCTGCTGGAGCGGTTCGACGTTCTCGACTGGCTCAGCTGGATAGAGAAGAGATGCGGAACTCAGATACCGGTGTATCTCGCGGGGATATCCATGGGAGCCACGACGGTGCTCATGGCTTCCGGCCAGGAGCTTCCGTCCAACGTGAAAGGCATAATAGCGGACTGCGGATTCACTTCGCCCACGGCGATATGGAGACATGTGGCCAGAGACGTTATGCATATCCCTTTCCTGGTCACGGATCTCTTTTCCAGAGCGATGTGCAGAAGGATCCTCGGAGTGTCTCCTGCATCATACTCCACGGTGGACGCCCTCAGGATGAACAAGGTCCCGGTGCTGTTTATCCACGGACAGGATGATTCCTTCGTGCCGGTCAGCATGACAAAGGAGAATTACGAGGCCTGCGCCGCGCCAAAGGATATAATGATAGTCCCCGGCGCCATTCACGGAATGAGCTACGCTGCGGCAAAGGAGGCCTACGAGGAGAGGGAATGGCAGTTCTGGGCAAAATACGACTGAAGAAAAACGGCTCTGTCTCAGTTGAGACGGAGCTGTTTTTGACAATAGCAAAGTTTTTTTTGTGATTTCCGAAAAAGTTCTCCCATTGTCCCGATTTAGGGACACAGCTTCTGATACCATAGAATCAGAAAGAGGAGGACACGAAGATGAAAAAGAGATTCCTTGATTTCATGGCAGCGATCTGTCTTTGTTTCAACGTCGACTGGGACGAAGATTTTCCGGATGATGAATACTGTCTTGAGAACAGGACCCGCGCAGTGAAGCCCGAGATAGTCAGGCTTCCTGCCGCAAAGATGCCGAAGGCCAGCTGACCGGAGGCGATATGGTTCGATCCCGCTTTTCACCCGCAAAGCGGCTGGCCGTGGGAGAAGAACAGCGAAATGCACGTAATGCATACGATAAAAGAGCCTCTGAGACTGACGAGTCTCAGAGGCCCCTTCGTATATGTATCAGGTAACTGATCAGAACAGGCTGCAGACCAGATCGGTGTATTCTCTCGGATCGTCCAGCGGGACGTCAGCGATGAGTTTTGCCTGCGCCAGAAGTACTTTGGACAGCACGACGGCTCTCTCTTTGTCTTCTTCAAAGGCTTTCTGCAGGGCGGAAAATGCCTCGTGACTTCCGTTGATCTCCAGCACCTTGGTGGCCTTGACATCCTTGAACTGGTCTCCGGGCAGAGACTTCAGATACTTCTCCGCCTCCAGAGTGATGTCGCCGTCCGTGGTCAGGCAGACCGGATAGCTCTTCAGCTTGTGGGAAAGCCTCACATCCTCAACCTGTCCCTGCAGAGTCTCTTTCACGAAGGCCAGCAGATCCCTGTTCTCTTCCGCTTTCTTCTCGGTATCCGCCTTCTCCTCTTCCGTCTCCAGACCGAGGTCGTCGGAACTGATGTTGCAGAACTCCTTGCCGTCGTAGTCGCCAAGCACGCTCACCACGAAGGTGTCTGCCTCATCGGTCATGTAGAGCAGTGAGTATCCCGAGTCCTTGACCTGTTCCGCCTGAGGCAGGGACTCAGCTCTGGCTACCGATTCTGCGGCAGCGTAGTAGATCTTTTCC
>JAFYZY010000104.1 GCA_017548485.1 Oscillospiraceae bacterium
TGCATATCATCCGCAGACCGGGTCTGCGGTCTGAAAAGGACCGGCTCAAATGCAGGAACACGCGCATTCTGAACACAGACACGTCTTCGCTCAGGGAGCGAGAGACGGCATACCGATAGGACTGGGATACTTCGCAGTCGCGTTCTCGCTCGGCATCTCCGCAAAAGCTGCCGGGCTCGATCCGCTTCAGGCGTTCATCGCAAGTCTTCTGACCATCGCCTCCGCTGGCGAGTACGCGGCGTTCACTCTCATCGCCGCCGGCGCATCCTACCTGGAGATGGCCGCGGTCATATTCATTACCAACTGCAGGTATATCCTGATGAGCTGCGCCATGAGCCAAAGGCTCGATCCCGAGACGTCCACCGGACACCGTATCGGCATGGGGGCTTTTATAACTGACGAGATATTCGGCGCGAGCATATCCAGAGAGGGATACCTTGTCCCCGCATACACCTACGGCCTTGCTTCCACATCCGTTCTTCCCTGGGCGCTGGGCACCATGTTCGGAGTGATAGCCGGAAACATCCTTCCCTCCTCCGTGGTGACCGCTCTGAGCGTGTCCATATTCGGCATGTTCATCGCCATAATAGTCCCCCCTTCCAAGAAGGATCCGGTGGTGCTCTCTGCCGTGCTCTTCAGTTTCCTGCTGAGCTGGCTGTCCGGAAAGATACCGCTGCTCTCCTCCGTCTCGGAGGGCACCAGGATAATGGTGCTTACCGTTATCATCGCCTCCGCAGCGGCGCTTCTGTTCCCGGTAAAGGAGGCCGCAGATGAAGAATAACTACATATACATCGCAGTTATGGCCGGTGTATCCTTCCTCATAAGAGTCCTTCCAATGACCGTGATCAGGAAGCAGATCAAGAGCAGGTTCCTCAGGTCGTTCCTGTTCTATGTCCCGTATGTGACTCTCGCAGTGATGACCTTCCCCGCGATCATCACCGCTTCCATGCATCCGCTGTCCGGGGCTGTCGCCCTGGCAGCGGGGATCATCCTTGCCTGGTTCGGCGGAGGTCTGTTCCCCGTCGCCATCCTGTGCAGCGTGACAGTATTCGTATTCGATGCCCTTTTATAGATCCCGGAGGTACCACATGAAATACGTGTTAGATGAAGTGCGGGACATCCCCGTGAACGGCGACACTCAGAACATCCATATCCGCTCGAACAGGCCTGATTCAGAGATCCTGCTGTTCGTGCACGGCGGTCCCGGCGTCTGCGACAGGAGCTGGGTCATGCCGGAGCAGAGCAGATATCTGGCGGATCACTGCGTCATGGTCTGCTGGGATCAGCGCATGGCGGGAAAGAACTACCGCGACAGCAGAAAAGACGAGCCGATGACCATCGCCCAGCAGGTCGAAGATATGCACGATGTGGTCAATTATCTGAGAGACAGGTTCGGCAAGGACAGGATATATTTCGTAGGCCATTCCTGGGGCAGCATATTAGGCGTCTGCTATCTGCAGAAGTACCCCGAGACCATCAAGGCTTATGTGGGGATGGGACAGTTCATCAACGGGCCCGAGAACGAGAAGATCTCCTATGATTTCACGGTGGATTACGCCAAAGAGCACAACAATGCCAAAGCCCTTAAGGACCTTGCGGCTATCGGCGAACCGGTCGGCGGGCTTTATGAGGGAGGTCTCGACGCGCTGATGGTGCAGCGGAACTACATGACCAAGTTCGGAGGCGGTTCCTACAAACACAAGGAGAACATATTCAAGTCGGTACTGGTCCCGTTCATCGCGTCCGGAGAATACAGCCTCATACCGGACCTCTACAGGTACGCCAAAGGCACCTTCTACTGTCTCAGACAGCTCTGGCCGGAAGTCGTGTCTCTCCAGTTTGACAGGGATGTAAAGAAACTGGATGTCCCGGTATATCTCTTCCAGGGAGACCACGACCGCAACACGCCCACAGAGCTGGCCCGGGCCTGGTTCGACGCTCTCGAGGCGCCCTACAAGGAATATGTCCCCTTCCATGAGTCGGCGCATTCACCTATCAAGGAGGAACCTGAGCTCTGGGGCAGGACTCTTGTGGAGAAACTGTTCTCATGACGTCTGGTTGACTTTCCGGAGGCCTTAATTTATTGTGATTGCAGAAAACAACAATAAAACCGTTTTGAACAAGTGAGGACTAAAATGGCAAACGACATGGTAAACAGATTCAAGCTCGGGTTCGGTCTCATGCGCCTTCCGCGCCTTGAGGACGGCTCGATAGATGTCCCGCAGGTCTCAGAAATGGTAGACCTGTTCCTGGAAGCCGGCGGCACATATTTCGACACCGCCTTCGCGTATCCGGGATCGGAGGAGGCCATCAAAAAGGCTCTCGTAGAGAGGTATCCGAGAGACAGCTACACACTCGCCACTAAGCTCATGTGCAACGACGAGATCAACGACGAAGAGACTGCAAAGAAGGAGCTTCTCACCAGCCTTGAGCGGACCGGAGCGGGCTATTTCGACTACTATCTCCTCCATGCGCTGCAGCGCGGAAACTATGAGAAGTATGACAGGTTCCATCTCTGGGACTATGTCAAGGAACTCAAGGAGAAGGGCCTGATCAGACACTACGGCTTCTCGTTTCACGCCGATCCGGAGCTTCTGGAAGAGCTTCTCAGAAAACACCCGGACGTGGACTTCGTCCAGCTCCAGATCAACTATGCGGACTGGGAGAACCCGGGCGTCAATTCAAAGAAGAACCTTGAGATCTGCAAGGCCCACGGGATCCCTGTGACGGTCATGGAACCCGTAAAAGGCGGGATCCTCGCCGATCCCATCGACTCCGTAAAGGCGATCCTCGACGCCGAGAACAACGGGATGTCCTACTCATCCTGGGCCATCCGCTTCGTGTGCAGCCAGGAAGGCATCTTCACGGTGCTCAGCGGCATGAGCAACGTCGCGCAGATGAAGGACAACCTGTCCTATATGAAGGATTTCAAGCCTCTCGATGAGCATGAGCTCGAGGTAATCAAGGCATGCCAGGCGGCTATCAATGCGGATCAGTCCATCCCCTGCACCGCATGCCACTACTGCACGGCAGGATGTCCCATGGACATCCCGATCCCCGAAATCTTCGCGGTGGAGAACCGCAAGAAAGGAAGCCCCGCGTTCCGCACTAAACGCGAATACACCATTGTGACTCAGGGCAGAGGTCAGGCCAGCGACTGTGTCCACTGCGGACAGTGCGAGGGCATCTGCCCCCAGCATCTCCCGATAATCTCCCTGCTTGAGAGATGCCGCGAGATCGAATCCTACGTATGACTTTATCCCATAGAAGAATGCCGGTGCTGATGCACCGGCATTCTTTTTGATGTTCCCTCTAAACTGATGCCGCTCTGTCCTTCGCGGTCTGCATCAGTTCTCTCTCGGATTCTATATCAGCCTGCGACGGGTAAGTCTGAGCCACCCTGTCAAAAGTATCAAGGATCTCCTGCGCTTTGCCGGTATCGCCGTTCTTGAGCAGCTCCACCGCGTACTGCGTCCTGAGTACCGACGGGAAGCTCTTCATCTGCCTGAGCACCGCGGCTATCTCCTTCTGTTCAAGAGCCGACAGGTCGGCGTCTTTCCCGTTCTCCATGAGATCCAGAAAAGCTTTGTCGTTAAGAAGCAGCGCAGTTTGCAGGGTCGGAACAGATACATCGTCTGCGAGTAACCTGTCGATGAGTTCTTTTGCCTCGCCGAACTCTCCCTTATCCATCAGCCGGCTCTCCCGGGCGATCGCGATATATGCCGTCATGTAATTGCCGAGATCGGCGTCTTCCGGGACATCGAACCACTCGTCCGGCATATCCTTCACACGGACGCCTTCCCCTGAGAGCTGGTTGATCTTGAGCTGCGTCCAGAAGGATCTCACGGCGTTGGGATCCTTTCCGAGGAACAGCGCGTTGTATCCGTCGTTCGGCACAGTCGTATTTACGGGCACGGCGTTGGTCAGCGCTACATAGATCCCCACCACCGCCAGAATGATCAGATAACTGTATCCCAGTCCCGCTTTTCTGAGCAGCAGCGATAAGGCCAGGAAAAGAGCGCTCGCGATGAGATTCATGAGCGCGCCGCCGAGATTGTACAGTCTGTAGGGCAGTTTACCATCCTTAAGATCCGGCGGGATCATTATGCACTGTCCCGCGGTCCCGCTGAGCTTGAGCCTCTTGAATACAGGTCTTCCGTTTTCCATCTTGAGCATATAGCTCATTACCCTGAAAGATGAGAATCTGTACCCGGACATCAGTCCGAAAACGAGATGCCCCGCCTCATGGATGATTATCTGTATAAAGAACGCCAATAACAGCAGCAGGAGCACTCCCGCTATATCTATCAGGTATTTCCCGAGATCCTTGTCCTTGATATCCTTCAAGGCCGGTGACATCAGCGCTGCGGCGGCACCGACGCCGAGGCCCAAAGCTGCATTGATAACGGAGAAAAGTATCGTCCCGATGGTCTTTTTCTTCTTCAAGCGTCAGCCCTCCTCCGAGCCGTAGTCGCGGAAAGCAAGGTTCAGGTCCACATCTCCGCTGATCCCGCTGACCTTTCCCTCGCAGGAATACTGCCAGATCCCGTATTCATACGGATACCACGGTCTGTAGAAATACTGGGCGAACCATTTGTCGTACTGCTCGATGCCCTCGACGTTCATCTCTCCGCACAGCATCCTCATGTTGCCGTAGATCATGGCCTTATAGCCGGCCTGTTCTATCCTCTCGCAGAACGCGATGGCATTTTCGGTCCTCTGCTGCGTCGTCAGGTCTTTTGTTCTGGATGTAGATGCGTTCTCAAGTTCCGCGTCGAGCACTATCGGCCAGGTCACATCATATCCGCTGATGAGCTCCAGCACCATCTCGGCTTCCTCAACGGCCTCACGGGTATTCGCGGCCTGGGTGTAGAAATACATGCCTATCGGTATGCCGTTCGCCGTCGCTCCCTCCAGGTTCTCCCTGACTCTGGTGTCCTCATATATGGTCCCGGACTCATAGCCCCGCAGACCTGCTCTTATGAATGCGAACTGGATCCCGTCCGCCTTGACTTTTGACCAGTCTATATATCCCTGCCACTCCGACACGTCTATGCCCTTGAGGGCGGTGCGTCCCGAGGCATCGGTATATGTCTTTATTCCGGTCTCCTCATCAGTGACTATGCAGTCGATGTCGTAGTCATGTTTCTTTACGGAATCCAGGATCGGTGCGTAGACGTACTTCTTTCCGTCATAGTAGACCGCTCTGTCGCTGAAGAGCATGGACATGAGTTCGGTCAGCGACATTGCTTCCCTCGCTTTCTCCTTGAGGTTCTCCCTGCTGTAGTAGATCTCGCCGTTTCCGAGCGTCTTTCCCTCGTTCTCCGCCATGATCTCTTCTACACTTGTTTTCCTGAGCCTGTCCAGTTCGGACTGAAGCGCACGGTTCATCGCTTCCAGCTCGCCTTTCGCCATTTTCTCATCCCTGAGCTTTATGCCGAGCACCGCTGCCGCGGCGACTGAAATGATGCACAGAACGATCAACGGGATCACCCAGAGCCATCTTCTTCTCATGCCAATCACCTCTCTGTTCCTTCTGACACAATTATAAACGAACAATGTTAATAAATCTTCTATCCGACCGAGACAGCAACTGACGGAAAGAAAACCGGCCTCCCGATCGGGAAACCGGTCATGATCTGTTTAGAAGCCGTGGCCGCCTCCGCCTCCGGAAGAACCGCCGCCGCCTCCACCGCCGCCTCCGCCTCCGGAGGATCCTCCTCCGCCGCCACCGGAAGAGCTTTCATAATGGGCGGTGCGCTTGGTCTCGATGAGAGTGCTGGCGACAAGAGGACCCATGTCGAACCTGCGTCTGACCATCTCGTCGTAGGTCTGCAGTTCGTCCTCCTTCTGCATCCTCGTCCTGCGGTTCGCAGCTATGAATACCGCGACGAGAGAGAACGCTATGGAGATCAGTGCGTTGGAGATGTGCTTCATGGGCTGGGGTATCTGGTTCCCGTCCAGGATCGCGGCTATCTGGTCGAAGGTCCTGGCCGCGCAGCCGTAATACTCCCCGCGTCTTGCATACATGTATACGTTGTCGGTGATCGTCTCGGCCTTCGCCTTGGTCACCGTGTTGTAGATCTTTCCGTCCGAGAAGATATAGATATAGCGGTTATACATGTCGATCACGAATATCGTACCGCTCTTCTTCCCGAACAGTTCGCGGTATCTGGCCCTGGCATAATCCTCGGTGCTCTTCACGTAATCGCTGTTGGTGAAGAACGCCGCACCGCCGTACTGCGTGATGGGAAGCATGCGGGAGTAAAGCTTCTGCTCCTCTTCTTCAGTGAGCAGATCCGCATTGTCCCTTATCACTATCAGATCTTCAGGCGACACTACCGATGAATTGTATTCCGCCTCCGGAAGCAGGATATCCAGGAGGATCGGGATCACCATGACGGCTATCGCTATTATGAGGATGATGCGCCATGTCTTTCTGTTCACCAGGCTGAGCCTCTCGATGAGGCTCTTTTTCTTCTCCTTCTTTTTGGCCATCAGGCGTCACCTCCTCTCTCTTTGGTAAAGAGAGGCAGATCTCTCATGGTCAGTTTGTTCTGGGCCCTGACGACATCGAAGGCGGTCCAGACAGTCATAAGTATGGAGACTATTCCCGCCATATAGCAGAGCATGTCGCTGTTGCGGTCGTACATCGCAGCCGCGGCGCACGCCAGCACCGCTGCGGCAGGCTTTATAAGAGTAAAGAACTTGTAGTAGAACGGCGCCTTCTTTCTGCGGATCTTTATGTCAGTCGACACATCAACTATGCACTTGACGATCACATATATGACCAGCACGACCGGCATGATCCCGATCAGCACTACGGACTGCGAGTCGAAGAACAGCGCCAGAATGATCCCCATCAGGAACGCTACCAGAGCCGTAAGGATCGTGCCTATCACCGACAGGGTCTTCCTGCCTGCTCCTCTGACCTCGATCCTGTCCGCATCATCTCCCGTATATCCCGGGTCGTCGAGATGCTTCTTCTGCCTGTATGTATCGTTGAGCAGCCTGTCGGCTGTAAAGAACACTATGACGGACAGCACCGATGCCAGGGTCATGAATCTTATGGGCGTTATGGTAAAAAGCAGGTTCAGAATGAGCGATACTGCCCCGGCGAGTATCAGGCTTGCCGCCAGATACTTCTTGAAGTCTATGGGGATATCCACCGCCAGTTCGCCGGTCTCTCCGTTCACCGCAGCGTAGCTGACCCTGTCGCCGTTGCGGAAGGACAAGAACCATGCCGGGAACAGCGCGGTCTTTGCACTTTCCTCCACCTCTATCTCATTTAGGACATCGGAGGACATCACGCTGACCTTCTCAGTCTTGACGCTCCCCCTGTTCTTTATGTCGTTCCTCGCTATGGTCCCGTACTTTGAACCGTAGATCTCCACCGGAACGTCTGTGCCGTCGGCATAGTATCCCGCAAGATAAGGGAGCTGGAAATCCACCATATCCCTGGCGCGGTACGGGCTGAGAGCTCTGCTCATGGAATCCGGGAAGGATGCTGACGCATCAACCGGGATGAAGTCGTAGTCTATCTCCGCCGGAGCTTCTATCTCGTATGTCCTGGTGACATCGTACTTCACTCCGTTCTGGGTCTCTGTCCTGGTGTTGGTCGCCTTCCCCTTATATGTTCCTTTTCCGGAGTATCTCAGCAGATGGAACGGCATGTAGATGCCGCGGAACTTCTCTATGTTCTCATCGTCACTCATCCAGTCCGGAGCAAGAAGAGTCTGGCTGATCCTCTCCTTGTACTTTCTGATGGCAGCGTTTCTTTTGACCTTGAACGGGATTATGTAGTCCGGTCTCTTCTCTTCCGCTATGTGACTGTCCAGCACAAGGGACGAGCCGCAGTAACTGCAGAAAGTAGCCACAGTGCTGTCGGTGCTGATTATCCTGGCGCCGCACTGTCGGCACACCAGTTCGTTAGCCTGATAAAGGCCTTTGCTCTCCAGATAGTCGTTATAATCATCAGTCGTGATGACGCTGCCGCAATACTCACATCTGACATCCTGTCCTGCGGGATCGAAGCCGATCTCTCCTCCGCAGTGAGGACATCTCATAACAGTCATCTGCCATACCTCCTGATATCAGTCGTCGTTCCTGCTCTCGAACACCGGGAGCACTTCTCTGATTATGGAATCGAACCTTTCGGGATCCCACGCGCTTCTTCCGATAAAAAGCCCGTCAATTCCTTTTCTTGATATTATGTCGACCGCGTTGGACGGATTGACGCTTCCCCCGTAGAGGATCGGGATATCATCGCCGTTCGGCCCAAACAGCTCCCTGAGCGCTGTCCTGATCACGCCGTGCATCTCTTCCGCATAGGAAGCGCTGGCCGGAACACCTGATTTCCCAATGGCCCAGACCGGTTCGTAGGCGATCCAGAGTTTCCCCGGAACTTCCTCCGCTTTCAAGGTGCCCGCCGACTGTTTCAGCTGTTCCATGACCGAAGCAGCGGCCAGTCCGCTGTTCTTCTGCTCCGCAGTCTCTCCGACGCACAGCAGCGACGTGAATCCGTGGTCCGCGGCACATCTTATCTTCCTGGCTTCGTCTTCATCCGTCTCACGGAAAACATGGCGTCTCTCAGAGTGGCCAATGAGGACGAACCTCACACCTATCTCATCAAGCATCAGGGGCGAGATCTCTCCTGTGAACTGTCCTCTCTCCTCCCAGGCCATGTTCTGGGCTCCGATGCGGATGCGGTCTCCGACCGCCTTAACGGACCGTTCCAGCGATGTGTAAGACGGAATGAAAAAGAACTCCAGCCTGTCACGTATGTCATCTATGAGCTCGTCCATCCTACGGATGAAGGCTTCTGCCTCGCTTCCCGTCTGGAACATCTTGGTGTTGGTACCTATGTAGAGCTTGCGTGTCACCTATTTTTTGAACTCCTCGACTTTTTCTACGATGGAAGGATGTGCTTGTTTTATCTATATATATGTCTCCAATAAGTCTATTTAACAGATAAATAATATCACAGTTGGCGCCTCAGACAGCATTTCTTTCGACGTCAGACTTCTTTTCCGTCAATCTGCAAAATTTTCCGGAAAATTTTCGTCATTTTGCTCTTTTGCCTCTTGACACCCCAGATTTCATCCGTATAATTATGCGTATGAATTGAATTTTATGCTTAAATTATGCAACTTATTTGCATATTATGAGCAAAGGAAAAGCAGTTTATGCATTCAATAATTCTGGAAGGATCAGAAAAATGAAAAAGGAAATCAAAAAACTCATCGCTCTTATGCTCAGCATCATGATGCTGTTCACACTGGTCTCCTGCGGCGCTCCGTCGGAAGACCCGACCCCGGAACCGGATCCCACACCCGCTCCGACACCGGAACCGGAACCCGAACCCGAACCTGAAGAGTGGGTCTGGGAAGGCCCCAAGTACAGTGAACTGGCGGCAACCAAGTTTAAGGCCGAGAACATTACGATCCCCACGAATCCCACCGGCGTTCTCCAGAAAGTCCTCAGCAGCGGAAAGCTCATCATCGGGACATCCCCCGACTACCCCGCAGCGGAGTTCGTCGACGAGATCACAGGCGAGATCAAGGGAAATGAGATCCTGCTGGCCCAGTATATTGCCAACAGTCTCGGCGTGGAACTGGTCATTGAAGCCATGGACTTCAGCGGCGTCCTGATCGCGGTCGATACCGGAAAAGTCGACCTCGGCGTCTCCGGATTCGGCTGGAAGGAAGACCGCGCCGAGCTGTATGAGCTCTCAAACGGCTACTCCGCAACATCCTCGAACGACTCCCACCACACCATAGTGGTAAGAGCTTCCGATCTGGACAAATACAATTCCCTCGCAGATTTCAGCGGCAAGATCATCGACGCGCAGGCCAGTTCGCTGCAGCAGATGTACGTGGAAGACCAGATCCCGGACGCCGATCTGCAGCTCATCACTTCTCTGGACCAGGGCATCCTCGACCTGCTGGCAAATAAGGTCGACGCCATCGCCCTCGACTCCACCACCGCGAGAAACTACGCTGAGAACTCCAACGGTCAGATCGTTTCCCTCTATGTTGAAAAAGAGATCGAGTTCGACCTGTCTCTGTACAACGATTTCTCAGGCAACGTAATGGCCGCAAAGAAGGGCGAGACACAGTTCATGGAAGTCATCAACGCCATCCTGGAAGAGCTGCTCGCCACCGAGAACTACTACGGGGACAAGGGACTCTACTCCACCTTCTACTATGCAGCATGCGACGAGGCAGGCATACTGCCTGACGAAGACGAATAATCATCAGATCGGAGACATAAATGGGACCCGGAATAATTGATGTACTCAAACAATATTATCCAATGTTCCTTAAAGGTGCCATCGGAACGCTGAAGATCGCGGCGATCGCCGTCGGCCTTGGTTCTGTACTCGGTACGCTCATCGGTTTCATCCACCTGTCAAAGAACAAGGTCCTGAGCGGTGCGGCAGGTCTCTACTCAACAGTGATAAGAGGCACCCCTCTGCTGGTACAGATGTACATGGCATACTATTTCATCCCCATGGCTGTGCCCGCGCTTAGCTTCCTCAGCAAAGAGCAGTGCGTAATGCTGTCGCTGATACTCAACTCCAGCGCGTATGTGTCCGAGATCATACGCGGCGGCATAGCATCCGTCGACATAGGACAGACGGAAGCAGCCAGGAGCCTGGGAATGAGCGCCGGACACACCATGACGAGGATAGTGCTGCCTCAGGCGCTGAAGGCGATACTCCCCTCTCTTGGAAATGAGTACGTCTCCATGATCAAGGAGACATCCCTGGCAGGCACGTTCGCAATGTATGAGCTGACCTACACCAAGACGCTGCTTGCGAACAAGTATCTCATCTGGCAGCCCCTGTTCATCATCGCAGCCATCTATCTCGTGATGACCGTCGTACTGTCCGGTCTCATCAGACTATTCGAAAGGAGGCTCTCCGCCGGTGACAAACACTGATTCTGAAGTGCTTATCAAGGTCGTGGACCTGCACAAGTCATTCGGTGATCTGGACGTCCTCAAGGGCGTGAACACCGAGATACACAAAGGAGAGGTCGTCTCCCTCATGGGACCCTCCGGCGGCGGAAAATCCACTTTCCTGCGCTGCCTGAACCTTCTGGAGAAGCCGGAGAAAGGCTCTGTGTTCTTCGAGGGCGAAGATATTACCAAGATAAAGAAGCAGAAAGACCTGGACAAGATCCGTCAGAAGATCGGAATGGTATTCCAGCAGTTCAACGTCTTCCCTCACCTGACAGCTCTGGAAAACATTACCATCACGATGACTCTGGAGAAAAAGATACCTCAGGCGGAAGCGGACAAGACCGCCATGGATCTGCTTGAGAAGGTCGGCATACCGGACAAGGCAAATGAATATCCAGGCAAACTGTCCGGCGGCCAGAAACAGCGTCTTGCGATAGTCAGAGCAATGGCCATGGAGCCTGACGTGATGCTGTTCGATGAGCCCACCAGCGCTCTGGACCCCGAAATGGTCAAGGAAGTGCTGATGGTCATCAAGCAGCTTGCTGACAGCGGCATGACCTGCGTCATAGTGACCCACGAGATGGGCTTCATAAAGGAAGTGTCCGACAGGATCCTGTTCATAGATGAAGGGATCATCCTGGAAGAAGGCACTCCGGAAGAGATATTCAACAATCCCAAAAGCGACCGCGTGAAAGATTTCCTCGGAAAGGTCCTGTACTGATGAATACTACGTTTTCATATGATCACTACTATCTCCAGGACGAGATAGAGTCCAACGTAAAAGCGCTGTCCGAGAAGTTTCCGGAGATATTCAGCTATGAATACCTGCTGGAGACACAGGACAAGCACCACGTCATAGCGGTCACCCTGACCAACAAGGCCACCGGAGCCGCCTGCGACAAACCTGCGTTCTATATAGACGGCAACACCCATGCCGGCGAGGTCACCGGAATGATGACCGCGATGCACACCATGGACGCGCTCGCCACGAACTACGGTTCCGACGAAAGGGTCACGTTCATCCTGGACAACATGGCGGTGTATATCATACCCTGTGTGTCCCCCGACGGATCCCAGACCTATCTTACGACCCCCTACACTCTCAGGTCGGTCAACCGTCCCTATTATGAGCACGGGACCGGTCTTGAAGGCGAGGATGTCGACGGCGACGGCGTCATCCGCATGATGAGGGTGCCTGACAAGTACGGTGCCTGGAAGAAGGATCCCGAAAAGAAGGACATGATGGTCCGGCGCGAGCCCGACGACGTGGCAGGCGACTTCTACAGCATCTACACGGAAGGTGTGATGGAAGAGTTTGACGGCATCAATGTAACTGTCAACAAGGAGAAATGGGGCAGGGACTTCAACCGCAACTATCCGTTCGGATGGTTCCCGGAGTACCGTCAGCCCGGAGCCGGAGAGTATCCCCTCTCCAACCCCGAGAACAAGGCCATAGTGCAGTTCATCCTCAGCCATCCCAACATCGGATCCGTGGCCACCAA
>JAFYZY010000105.1 GCA_017548485.1 Oscillospiraceae bacterium
CGCGAGCATCGCGCAGGTGCTGCCTTTGCCGTTGGTGCCTGCGACGTGAACGAATCTGAGTTTCCGGTCGGGATCCCCGAGCCTCGTGAGAAGATCGCGGACCCTGCTCAGATCCTCGTGCGGATAATCGTTTTTATATGAATCTATGTACTTTAAGGTCTCGCTTATATCCAATGCGTGGTTTCCTCTCAGTGAATTCGTGCTGCCGGTCTTCCTTCCGGCAGCCGGCTCATTTCTTCATTTTTAAAGTGATATGCTCATACAGGCTGTCGGCCCTGGGGCAGAATTCTGTTACCAGCTGTTCTGTTCTGTTTTCCAGATCTTTCGCGTATCCGCGGTCGTTCATGCTGGAAGTGTTTACATAGACGTTCGCGGCGGCTCCCATGATGGCTGCCCTGCATATCACGGCACCGGTCGCGGCATCGGAGACGGCCAGACGGCTGCCTTTCTCGGCCAGCTCCTCGAGCAGAGGTATCGCCCGGCAGGACAGCTCCGTGATGCGGAAAGGAACGGATGCTGCGTCCCTGAGGCATTTCTCCATGGTCTCCTGTCTGGAGGGATCGTCCTTGGGGATGGAATAGGCGAGTGAAAGAGGCTCAAAAGCGACTGCGTCCTCATTTATGCAGTCCAGAAGGCTTTCGCTCAGAGAGACAAGTTCATCCGAGATCTTCAGAATGTCCTCTTCCACGTCTTTGTATTTCTTTTTCCCCACGGTCAGAGAACATACCATGTTTCCGAGCGCAGCACCGAGTGCTCCGGCGAGGGCGGAAGCTCCGCCGCCTCCCGGGACGGGTGCTTTGGATGAGAGTTCGGAGACGAAATCCTTTATAGGCATATCAAGAAAATCAGCCATTTGAATGATCCTTTCTACAATCGTGTCTGTGTTCGGCTGCGTGCCGGGAACTGATTCAGAACCTGGAGGGGCCGCAGCGCGTTCCCGGAGAAAAAACTGTTCGCAAAACCCTGATCTCATTATATAATTGTATGTGTGCTTGGACAACAATACCTGTCACGGGGGAGAGAGCAATGGAAAGAAGAGACAAGATGAACTATTATCTCGACATCGCCCAGACGGTGGCTGAGAGATCCACCTGTCTGAGAAGGTGCTACGGGGCAATAATAGTAAAGAATGACGAGATCGTGTCAAGCGGATACAACGGAGCCCCCAGAGGCAGGAAGAACTGCTCGGATCTCAACTACTGCACCAGAGAGGCGCTGAATATCCCGTCGGGCCAGAGATATGAGCTGTGCAGATCCGCTCATGCCGAGGCGAACGCCATTATATCCGCATCCAGACAGGAGATGCTGGGAGCCACCATCTATATGGCTTGCGTAAAACCGGGTACGGGGGAACTCATACCCGACTCGTCCTCCTGCATGATGTGCCGAAAGCTCATCATCAACGCAGGAATTAAGGATATCGTCATCAGGGATACTGCCGAAGACTTCCGCGTCGTGAATGTTCAGGACTGGATCGATGAGGACGATTCGCTGCCGGAGAACATAGAATTCTGACAGCATCTGAAAGACATTAAGTATGATCTTAGCCCCGTCGTGAACGGACGACGGGGCTTTTCATGTCCTTCTTCAGGCAGTGAAATAATTCTGAAATCTTTTTAGTGGGAATGTTCACATTTTTTTCATCTGCCAGGTGTCAGGATTGGCGAATTACACAGATTTGTCCAATCATTATTGCATTAAATCTGTCAGTAGTCTAAAATTACCCCTGTATAACCTATGAAGGGAGAAAATTATGAAAAAGTTTCTGGCATTGCTGATGCTGGCATGCACAGTTGTTAGTTTGGTCGGATGCGGCGGCAAGAAAAACGAAGAAGACGAAGGAATCGCCGTTGTCTATACCTATAACAGCTACGCCACCAGTTTGGCAGACAAGTGGAATCCCCACACCTGGGAGACAAACGCGGACAGCGGCGTTCTCAGCTATATGTCCACCCCGTTTGTTGACATGAGCATCAAGGATTCCGTGAATCAGGTCTATCAGTGGACCTACAAGGCGGCTACAGCTGTTCAGGACGTCACCGCGTCCCACGCAGCAGACCTCACCAAGTATGCCGTTGACCTCGCTGGCAAGTCCGCCTCCGAAGTCAAGGAAGGCTATGTCTTCCAGATCACTCTGAGAGACGGCATGAAGTGGCAGAACGGCGAAGAGATCACCGCTGACGATTATATCGAGTCCTTCAAGAGACTGCTGGACCCCGATATGCAGAACTACCGTGCGAACGGTTACTACACCGGCGAGACCGCTGTTGCAGGCGCCAACGGATATTTCCATTCCGGAAGGACAGCCTACAACGAGGATACCGGCGTTCTGTTCGCTGACCTCACACAGGGTGCTGACGGCGTCTATGAGACCGCTGACGGAAACAAGGTCTACATCGCGGTAAACTATCCTCTGGAGAGCTACCTCAGCGGTGCAACGCTTGTTGACTATGCAGACTATCTCGATGCCGACGGTCTTGCCGAACTTCAGACTTTTGCTGATGAAGAAGGCCGCGCGCCCCTCACCGACGAGTCACGTGCAGCCCTCGTAAAGACCATCTCCACAGATGACTGGAGCGAGGACGAGACATGCGATTTCAACTACTTCCTCGTACAGGTCTCTTATCCCACAGTTACCTGGGATACAGTCGGCCTCTACAAGCTCGATGACAGCAACCTCATCTATGTCAATGAGGTTTACTGCGACCTTGACTACTTCATGGCGGGCCTGACCAGCAACTGGCTGGTATATCTGCCCTACTATGATGACAACAAGGACACCACCGGTTCCCTCGTGACCACCAGCTACGGCACCACCATTGAGAACACAATGTCCTACGGTCCGTACATCATCGCTTCCCTGCAGGAAGAGAAGCAGCTGGTCTACACAAAGAACCCCTATTACTATGCATTCACTGAGGATGAGAAGACTCACAGGCTCGTCGGAACCACAAACTGGGAAGTCGACGGAGAAGCCAGGGAGGCCTTCCAGGCCGACAAGATCGTCGTTGACGTCATGACCGACGACGCCGCGAAGCAGGCATTCCTCAAGGGACAGCTCGACAACTGGGATCTCCCGGCTGACGAAGTCGTCAACTACTCAATGTCTGATCAGCTCTACAAAGAGGATGAGACATACACAATGAGGTTCTTCCTCAACACCAACCTCGATGCTCTGAAGGGCATGGACGCGAACACGGGCACCCAGAACGCGGTAGTCATGAGCAACTGGAACTTCCGCAAGGGATTCACCCTCGCAATCGACCGTGCTGACTGGGTCAAGGCCACTGCAGGCTACAAGCCCATGTACGGACTTCTGAACAACCTGTACTTCTACAACATCTACAAGGATCCTACCTCCATGTACAGAGCTTCCGACGAAGCGATGCAGGCGATCTGCGATCTTTATGAAGTAGAGTACGGCGCCGGCAAGGCATATGCTACCCTCAAGGAGGCATACAGCTCCATCACCGGCTACAACCTCACACTTGCTAAAGAGTACTTCACCAAGGCCTTTGAAGAGCTCGTCGCTGACGGACTCTACAAGGAAGGCGATCCCATCAAGATCCGCCTCGGCTACAAGAAGGGTGCTCTTGACTCCACCGATACACAGCAGGTCCAGCTGATCCAGGATTACCTGAATGCAGCAATGGACGGAACAGGCTTCGGCAAAGTCGAACTCGAGGCTGTCGGCAACGTAGAGAACAGATACAAGGCTGTTCCTAACGGCGAGTTCGCGATCGGTTACGGCGCATGGGGCGGCGCGGCATTCTACCCGTTCTCCATGTTCCGCGTATACTGCGACCCCGACTATGCTTCCATCCATGAGATCGCCTGCTGGAACCCGGCAAAGGATACCCTGACGATCAACATCAACGGCGAAGACCGCACCGAGACATATCAGTGGTGGTCCAACTGCATGACCGGTAACGGCGAATATGCAGATCCCAACGAGTTCGACACCAAGCTCCACATCCTGGCAGCCCTTGAGAAGAACTACCTTGACAAGATCTACTGCATCCCGCTCGCCGGCTCCACCATCTGCAACCTCCTCTCCTACAAGGTCAGCTACTACACACCCGATTACAACATCATGTACGGGTTCGGCGGAATGGAACTGCTCAAGTTCAACTACACCGACGAAGAGTGGACCAAGTTCGTCGAGGAAAAGGGCGGCACGCTGAGCTACGAATAATCTCATCTGAATAAACAGAATAGGTTATCAAACAGACAAGAGGAGACTGGTTCTCCTCTTGTTTTTTTTGCTGCCCGGTCAGTTCGTCATGCGGATTGGATATTATATCCAATATTTGCCGGACCGGAATATACATATATATTTGAATAAACATAGGATTGAAACGTGTTTTGTGATATAATATCTCTTACGTTTTGACCGGCGATCATACTTTAAACCGTGTCATAACGGATCCGCATGACGGCACCTGCCGCGGAAAATGATACTGAAGGTCTGATCTGCGCCCTGCGCAATGTCCCCGCAGTATGTCTCATACGGGTCATAAAGGAGTTATAGAAAGAAAGGGCGTACGCTATGAGAATGGCAAAGTATATCCTGAAAAGGGTACTGCTGATGTTCTGCGTATTGTTTATCATTACGACGATCTACTTCATTCTGATCAGGCTCCTGCCCAGAGAGCTTCCTCTTGAGAAGGTCCAGGCAGAAGCCATCAAAGCGAGATGGGAGGCTCTGGGGTACGGAAAGCCTCTGCTGGTCCAGTATTGGATCTATCTCAAGAATATATTCACAAAATGGGACTTCGGCACGTCCTGGTATATCTCGTACCGCACGCCTGCCCTGGAGCTCATGACTACAAGGCTCGCGCCTACGGTGCTGGTAAACCTGTACTCCATGATCTTCTCCGTGCCCATCGGTATAGCGCTCGGCATATATGCCGCGATCAAGAAGAACAAATGGCAGGACTCGCTCATCAGCGTCCTTGTCATAGTGTTCGTCTCTGTGCCCGGATATGTCTATGCGTTCCTGGTGCAGTATTTCCTGTACTTTAAACTCAACCTGCTTCCGCTTCAGATGTACGCCCTGGCGGATGCGGGCGGGTCCTATTTCACCTGGAAGATGTTCAAGAGCATGATCGCGCCGATACTCGCGCTGAGCTTCGGGACGATCGCTTCGCTCTGCCGCAACACAAGAGCCGAGCTGACTGAGTCGCTCACATCCGACTACATGCTGCTGGCCAGGACCAAAGGCCTTACGAACACCCAGGCTACCTGGAGACACGCCCTCAAGAACGCAATGGTGCCGATATTCCCCGGTATCATCTCCATGTTCTTCGGGGTGCTCGGCGGATCCATGATCATCGAACAGATCTTCTCCATTCCCGGCGTCGGACAGCTCTACATCAGATCCATCAACCTGTTTGACTACGATGTCTACATGCTGGACGGTATCTTCTACACTCTGCTGGGCCTTATAGCCGGCATCGTAGTGGACCTCAGCTACGGCATCGTCGATCCTCGTATCAGAATGGGAGAATAAGAAGATGGAAGAAAAGAATCTCATGCTGGAACAGATCCCCGCGGAAAAATTCCGCTTCGTCAATCAGGATGAACGGATCCACGATAAGAAATTTGATGACAAACCCATAGGCTATTTCAAGGATGCCTGGCTCAGGTTCAAGAAGAGCAAGGCCAGCGTCGTTGCGGCCATCATCATCCTCCTCATAGTCCTCTATGCTTTCTGCTGCCCGCTGCTGATCAGATCTCACAGCGCGACCTTCATGGCGAACCTGTACGCGAAGAAGCCGGGCAGGATCACCTGGCTCAAGGATCTGGGTCTGGGAATCGCCGACGGCGGAACGAAACGCAATTTCTCGGAAAGAGGACTTCAGAGCAAGCTCGCCATAGGCGTCGGCGCCGAGAACTACGACGGGAAACACAACATCACCGTCTCCGAAGCTATGGACAGCGAATACATGCCCATGATCAAGTATAAGGAACAGGGCGACGGATACACCGGAAAGATAGATACCTATCTTGAGGTGGGATTCATATACAGGAGCGTCGAGCAGGCTGAATACAAGAGGATCCGCGACTGGGAGCAGGAGACGGGCCTCAGGGTCATCTACCCGCTGATCGCGGATAACGAGTACAGTTACAGCTTCGACATGACCGATGCCAACTTCTGGTACAAGGTCGATGCCAAGGGCTCTCCCATCAAGATCAACAGCAACGGAGAGGCCAAGAGGATCCGCATGTCAGACGACATGGTGTTCGAGGACAACTACCTCAGAGACGACAGCGGAAACGTGCTTTATTACGTCTATGCAGGCGGCGGAGACCAGAACACGGCCCAGTATAAGATCAGGGTCCTTTACTACAACTATTTCCAGTATCTGTACGGCCACGAGCCCGAATACGTACTCGGGACAGACGCACAGGGCTACGATATGGCTCTCAGACTGGCAGGGGGAATTAAGCTATCGCTGGAGATCTCCATCGCGGTCGCGTCCATCAACTTCATCATAGGAACGCTCTACGGCGCTGTAGAAGGCTACTACGGCGGCACGGTCGACCTCATCATGGAGAGGATCTCGGATATCCTCTGGGATATCCCGTTCATCGTCCTCGCCAGCCTGTTCCAGATCCATCTCGCAGCTAAAGTCGGGCCTATCCCGTCTCTGCTGTTCGTGTATATCCTCACCGGATGGATCGGTACGGCATCGACGGTCAGAGCGCAGTTCTACCGCTTCAAGAACCAGGAATACGTCATGGCTGCACATACGCTGGGAGCCAGAGACAGAAGAATAATCTGGAAACATATCTACCCGAACACGCTGGGAACCATAATCACGGCCAGCGCGCTGGCGATCCCCAGCGTCATCTATCAGGAGAGCAACCTGAGCTACCTCGGCATCGTGAAACTCGGATCATCCAAGGTGACCTCGCTCGGTACGCTGCTCTCGGACTCCAGCAGCATCTGGACCAACTATCCCCACCTTATGATCCTGCCGGCACTTACGATCTCGCTGCTGATGATCTGCTTCAACCTGTTCGGCAACGGACTGCGCGACGCATTCAACCCGGCACTGAGAGGAACGGAGGATTAAGAGATGGCAGAAAAGATACTTGAAGTCAAGAACCTTAAGATCTCCTTCAGGACCTCCAGCGGCACCCTGAAGGCTGTGCGCGACATCTCCTTCGACCTGTACCGCGGACGCACGCTGGCAATAGTCGGCGAGTCCGGCTCCGGAAAGTCGGTCACATCAAAAGCGATACTCGGTATACTTGCCGGAAACTCCATCATCGAGAACGGCGAGATACTTTACGACGGAATGGACCTCCTCAAGCTCGACGAGGAGACCATGCATACCATAAGAGGCGACAAGATCTCCATGATCTTCCAGGACCCGCTGTCCTCGCTGAACCCGATCGTAAAGATCGGACCTCAGATCACGGAGGCCATGCTCCTCAAGAACAAGGCGGGAAGGAAAAACGCCCGCAAGGATTTCAACAGCCTTCTCGGAGTACTCAAGACCAACATGCAGGAGGCATGTCCGTCCGATTCGGCGCACATAGAGGAGATGGCCAAGACCTTCGATAACTTCTGCATCGAGGCGAACAAGCTGGAGGACAGCTACAACAGGTCTGACTCCAATGCCCAGGACCTCAAGGAAGACATCACGAACTTCCTGTATATGCACTCCAAAAAGCAGAAGCAGAGCGTCAAGCAGCTGGTCAGCGAGCAGATCAAGAAGCTAAGGAACATAAAGGACTCCTTCTATACTCACGGTTTCGAGACGGACCTGGAGAAGTGTCTCAACGCCTACAATACAGCCAAAGGAAACTATAAGGCCGACAAGAAAGATCCTTCTTTCGTGAATGATGATCTTCTTGCTGCGATGGAGGAGACGGGGAAGCTGCTCGACAGGATGTCTGAGCAGGTCAGACCGAACTTCTTCCGCATCGGATACTACAGGATGGTCAATCCGGAAGAGGACATCTACGGATACGACCGCAATGAACTCAACGAGAAAGCTCTGCAGGTGCTGGATGACCGCTTTATGAAAGAGTTCCTCTCATACTCCTCCAAGGGTCTGAGGAATTCCTATGATAAGGCCGAAGCGGGCAAGAAAGAAGCGATCGCCGCACTCAGAGAAGCGGAGACCTATTTCTCCTCCGAAATAGAGCAGAAACCCGCGGAGGAATATGCAAAAACCCTTATTGAGAAGGTTGAATCGGGAATAGATTATCTTGAAGTAAACAAGGATTCCTATGCATACACCTTCAAGTCATCCCTCAACGGAGCCATCGATAAGTACTTCTTCTATGTTGAGAACAACCCCAAAGAAGAGGAGAGATTCGAGAAACAGACGGCAAAGAGGGAAGCGCTCATTGCCAAAGGCAAGACCGTGGACTGGAAAGTCGTTCCCAAGAACATTCTCGATCTTGACGAGCTTAAAAGTAATATAGTCAAGGTGTGCCGGGACGTCAGAGTCCGCTACGAGGATCAGACTGAACAGGCAGCGCCCGATTTCGACGCAAAAGCGGTGGATATCGTGGATTATCTCAGAGACAAAGCTTCCACTGCCGTATACGTCATAACCAAGGAGATGGCCAAGCAGACCGCCATCAAACTCATGACGGAGGTCGGAATACCCGAGCCCCGCATGCGCTACAATCAGTATCCCTTCGAGTTCTCGGGCGGTATGAGACAGAGAATAGTCATCGCCATCGCGCTGGCGGCCAACCCCGAGATCCTGATCTGCGACGAGCCCACGACAGCTCTGGACGTCACGATCCAGGCCCAGATACTGGAACTCATCAACAAGCTCAAGGCGGAAAGGAATCTTTCCATCATCTTCATCACCCATGACCTCGGCGTCGTCGCCCAGATGGCGGATGAGATCGCAGTGATGTACGCGGGACAGATCGTGGAGCAGGGGCTCTCGGAAGAGGTCTTCTACGATCCGAGACATCCGTATACATGGGCTCTGCTGTCTTCCATGCCTGACCTCGACACCAAGGAGAAACTGGAAGCCATACCGGGCACGCCGCCCAACATGATCTATCCTCCGGTCGGCGACGCATTTGCGGACCGCAACAAGTACGCCATGGAGATAGACTTTGAGCAGCAGCCTCCGATGTTCGACATCACCGAGACGCACAGAGCGGCAACGTGGCTGCTCCACCCGGATGCTCCCAAGGTCGAGATGCCCAAGATCATCACCGAGAGGATCGAGAGAATGAAAGCAAAGCTTACGGAGGGCCAGAATGGATAATAAGGAAGTATTGCTCCGTGTAGAGCACCTCTGCCAGTATTTCGGCCCCACCAAAGCCGTCGACGATGTCTCCTTTGATATCTATAAGGGGGAAGTCTTCGGACTGGTCGGTGAATCAGGCTGCGGAAAGACCACCACCGGAAGATCCATCATCAGGATCTATGACATCACGTCCGGAAGCGTCTACTTCAAAGGACACCGCATCTGCGCCGGGACCCTTTCCTACAGAGAAGCCATAAAGGCCGCCAGGAAAGAGCTCAGGGGAAATGTGACCGCCGAGAGACGCGCGGAACTGGAGAAGATCATAGCCGACAACAAGGTCGAGATGGAGAAAGCCAATATCGACCAGAAGAATGCCGACAAGGAATACGGTAAACAGCGCGCGGAAGAAGTGCGCAGACAGTATGAGGAGCTGATAGCCAACGCCTCCGATCCGGAGGAGAAGGAGCGCCTCATAAAGGAGTCCAAAGACCGCATAAAGGCGGCCAAGAGATCCAAGATCGTCACCCAGATCCAGATGATCTTCCAGGACCCCATCGCGTCGCTGAACCCCAGAATGACCGTCAAGGAGATCATCGGAGAAGGACTGGTCATCCAGGGATATACCGATAAGGAATATATCGAGCAGAAAGTCTATGAGATGCTGGATGTCGTCGGACTGGTGCCCGAGCACGCCGGAAGATACCCCCATGAGTTCTCCGGCGGACAGAGACAGAGGATAGGCATAGCGAGAAGCATCATCATGAATCCTGAGATGATAATCGCCGACGAGCCGATCTCGGCTCTGGATGTGTCCATCCGCGCGCAGGTCATCAACCTTCTGAACGACCTGAGAGAAAAGATGGGCCTCACCATCATGTTCATCGCTCACGACCTCTCTGTGGTCAAATACTTCTCCGACAGGATCGGCGTCATGTATTACGGCAAGCTCGTAGAGCTCGCCGACTCCGAGGAATTGTTCAGGCATCCTCTGCATCCCTATACCAACTCGCTGCTGTCCGCTATCCCGATACCGGATCCCGCTACCGAGAAGACCAGGGTCAGGATAACCTACAATCCTCTGGAAGAGCACGACTACAGTGTCGATCAGCCCACGCTGAGGGAGATACTGCCCGGACACTTCGTATACTGCAACGACGAGGAAGAGAAGCGCTATAAAGAGAAAGTAGCCAATGAATAAGAAAAAACTGTTCAACCTCATCTTTATCATTGTGTTGTGCTGCGCGGTGGCGTTCTACTATATCTCATCAAAGAAGATCAGATTCCAGCGCCCGGCAGAAAAGTACAAGATCCTCGCGGACGGATTCACTATCCCGGGGCTTCTCGTCACGAGCTTCGGCCTGCTGATGGTGATATCTGACACGGGCACGCTGGACGGCGTGGCCTACGGCATGCAGACAGCTTTCAGGATGCTCACGTTCCAGCTGTTCTCCAAGGACAAACAGCCGACCTACGGTGAGTTCAAGGACCACCGCGAGGAGATGAGACAGCTCCGCAGAATGAGAGGCGGAGGATTCTGGTACATAGTCATTACAGGCGGAGTTTTCATAGCCATCGCAATTGTGTTCGTCATTCTTTATTCCAAAGAGACCGGTGTCAAGTGACATCACATCCGATATCGATCCGGAGTACAGGGTATATTAATAATAAGAACAGCCGTTTGATATCATGCGGAAGACATGTATCAGACGGCTTGTCTATAACGAGGTGATAATCATGAGCACGGAAGAACTGAGAGAAAGATTTCTGACCTGGCAGAGCAGACTGAGCGCCTACAGGATGGCGCTGACGCTCATCGAGATCGATGCGACAGAACGTCCTCTGAATGCAGGAGCCGGATACCGCGGCGAAAAAGGC
>JAFYZY010000106.1 GCA_017548485.1 Oscillospiraceae bacterium
CTCGCCCAGACTGCTCATCCCCATCTCCAGGATCGCGAGCCTTGTATCGTCGTCCATGCGGAAAACGGTCTCGGGCAGGCCGATCTCGTTGTTCCTGTTCTCATAGTTCTTGAGAGTGTTCCTGTCAAATGATGTGAATATCGCGGCGACCATCTCCTTGGTCGTTGTCTTGCCGACCGAGCCGGTCACTCCTACGACGAGAGGATGGAACTGATCGCGGTAATTTCCCGCCATGGCGCACAGAGCGTCCTTGGTGTCGTCCACCAGGATCATGCCTTCCCCTTCGCCTCTGGATACGACTGCAGCAGCAGCTCCGCTGTCAAGTGCCTGCCGCGCGTAGTCGTTTCCGTCGAAGTTGTCTCCGACGATGGCCACGAACACGCATCCGGGGGTGACCTGTCTGGAGTCGGTGACGACCGTGTCGACTGTGATGTCCGGAACGAACGAATCAGTCAGTCCGTTCATCAGCACTTTGAGACTGGTAGGTTTCATCTGCAGTCCTGCTCCGCGTGGATCCGCTGAGCTCTCTCCTTCTCAGTAGTTGTATCGAATATCATGAAATGCGGGTATCCCGCCGTCAGTCGTTCATATCCGGGAGTATTACACCGAGCTCTATCACAGTGCCTTCCGGCACGCTCTCCCCTGCTGCTACGCTCTGAGACATGACCTCGGCGGAGTTGGATGACGACCCGCTCGTCTTGATATTCAGTCCCAGAGACTCGAATACTGATCTCACGTAACTGACAGTATAACCTTTCACATCCGGTACCGTGACGGTCTTTGGCGTGGAATCATCGGTGTAAAGGAATACCGTGGATCCCTTGGGAATATAGATGCCGCCCTGAGGCGACTGGGACACGACGACAGTGCCGTCGCCCACCACTTTGTAGTTGAGTCCCTTCTTCTGCAGCTGGGCCTTCGCGTTGGTCAGCGAGATGGTGTTCAGCCAGGGCTCATATACGTCCACCGTCTCCATCTCATCGTCGGAATACACCGCCTCAACACCGATGTAAGGGAGAGTGTACGACATGACCGATGCGACGACAGGAGCCACGATATTGCCTCCGAATATGGAGTAGCTGTGAGCTCCGTCATAAAGGATCAGGCAGATGACTTCCGGTGAATCGGTAGGTCCGAATGCGCAGAAGGAAGCGACATAGTCGTTGGTGTCGCTGTTGAGCTTTTCCGCCGTACCGCTCTTTCCGCCGAGACGGAAACCGGAAACGTACGCGTTGCTGTTCTCTGCGACCTGCTCCAGCACCTGACACATCGTCCTGGACGTCTCTTCGCTTATGACCTGGCGTCTGACAGAAGTGTTCTTCTGCTCTACGATGTTTCCCTCGGTATCCAGTATCTCTCTGACCACATGAGGCTCAACGAGATACCCTCCGTTCACCGCAGCAGCGAATGCCGTTATCAGCTGGATCGGCGTTATGGCGTTGGACTGTCCGAATGAGCAGCTTGCCAGCTCGACCGGTCCCATCTGGGAAGCCTTGTAGTAACTGCTCGACGACTCGGCGGGAAGATCTATCCCGGTCTTTTCAGTCAGCCCAAAGGCTTTGAAATAGTTGTAGAAGGTCTCGCGTCCCATAGCCAGACCGATCTGAATAAAGGCTGAGTTGCAGGAGTTGATCGTAGCGTGGGTGAAGTCCTGATCGCCGTGGGCACGGGAGTTCGCGTCTGAGATATAGATGCTTCCGGTGATGTGTGTGCTTCCGTAGCATGTGAATCTGCTCTCGGTCGTGCAGGTGCCGCTTTCAAGAGCTGCGCTTGCCGTGACTACCTTGAATACGGATCCGGGCTCGTAGATATCGCTTATCGCCTTGTTGCGCCACTGGAACTCCTGCGCCTTGCTGAGAGCGGCCAGGTACTCGTCGGCGTCTTCTATGCCCTCGAGCTTTCTGTTGAGAAGATCCGTGTATATCTCCAGCGGATCGTTGGGGTCGAAGTCCGGCTTGGAAGACATCGCATAGATGGATCCGTCGTTGACGTTCATCACGATGCCGCAGGCGTAGTTCGCGATATTGTGCTCCTTTACCGCCTCTTCCAGCGCCTGCTCAAGATATCTCTGTATATTGGTATCGATCGTCAGAACGAGATTGTATCCGTCCTCCGCCTCGGTGACGCTCTCCATCTGATAATACATATCCTTCCCGTTGGCGTTGACCGCGGTAAGGATCCTGCCTGAGAGTCCGGAAAGATATCTCTCGTAATACGCCTCCAGTCCGTAGAGACCGTTGTTGTCGGTGCCGACGAAGCCGATCACCTGGGAAGCCAGGTTTCCGTAAGGATAGTATCTCTTGGTGTCCTGAGTGAACGTGATCCCTGATATCTTGTTCTCGTTTATGAATTCCTCGATCTGATCCTTGACCGGTTTGTCAACTTTCCTTTTTACGATGGAGTAATAACTGTCTTCATCGCACTTGCTGCGGACGGTCTCATACGGCACGTCAAGGACCTCGCTGAGAAACACGGAGATCTTCTCCCTGTCATCCTTGGTCTGGTCCTTGTCGTCCTTCTTTATATGTTTGGGGTCGAGCGCCACGGTCCATACCGTCGCGCTTCTCGCCAGGACATTCATGTTGGTGTCATAAATGGTGCCGCGGTCTGCCGAGATGATAGTGTCTCTCAGCTGCTGCGACGTGGCGAGTTCTCTGTAGTAATCGTGCCTGATTAAAGAAATATACGCAAGCCTCAGAGTCAGGGCGATGAAGAGAGTTACAACCACTGCGGTGAAGATCATCAGGTTGTTCTTCATGTTCCCCGTTTGGGACTTGCGTCTATCAGTCTTTTTCATTTATGGTTATCTCCCGTGACGGAAGTAGTACGAGAGCTAATTCTCAAAAAACTGCATCACAGTTGAAAGGAACGTCGATACGTTCAGCTGAAGAGTCTCTGTCTCCTCCTCGACGATCTTGTTGCTGTTCTCCAGGTTGACATACTCGATCTGTGCAGGAGAAAGGCGCACCAGTCCGAGTTCGTTTTCTGCGAATTCCTCCGCAGTTTTCATGGACACCATGCTCTCTATCTGATAGTCGAGATATACGTTCTCGCTCTGTATCTCGACAAGCTCAGAGTTCTTTTTCTCGATCAGCGCTTTTGTCTTTGTAAGCATCATATTGCTGTAGACAGTATACACTGCGAGGACAGCAAGGACAACCGTCAGAGCGACGAGTTCGATGACGAACTTCCTGTCTGCGGCTGCTTTAAGTTCCTTCCCGGTCTTGACCACGCGGATGCGCTGCTGCCGGGGTTCTCCCTCGAAGCGGGAGATATCGTAAGCGACACTGGTTTCCATGCTTTCCTCTCTATATCTTCTCTATAATTCTCAGTTTTGCGCTCCTGGATCTCCTGTTTGCTTCAAGCTCATCGCTGTCCGCAGTGATGGGCCTTTTAGTTACGGCGACGGCTTTCGGCGTACCGCCGCAGACACATACGGGAAATTCCGGAGGACAGGTGCAGCCTGTCATCTTTTTGCTGAAGAACTGCTTCACTATGCGGTCTTCTATGGAGTGGAAGGTGATCACGCAGAACCTTCCTTTCGGTGCCAGGAGCTCGAATATGCCTTCCAGCCCTTCGGTCAGAGCGTTCATCTCGTCGTTCACGGCGATCCTCAGCGCCTGGAAAGTCTTCCTGGAAGGATTCTTGTCTTTGCGTCTGACTGCCGGCGGCAGTGATGAGATCACTATCTCGCTGAGCCTCGTGGTGCTGTCTATCCACTCGTTCTCTCTTGCCGCGATGATCTTGTCGGCTATCTGCGCCGCGTAGCGCTCTTCACCGTAGTCCCTGAGGATCCGGCACAGCTCCTCGAAAGTCGCCGTGTTGACTATATCCGCCGCGGTCTGCCCGCTGTCGGACATCCTCATATCCAGCCGGCCTTCCCTGCTGTATGAGAATCCTCTCTCGGCCGTATCCAGCTGATGGGAAGAGACTCCAAGATCCAGGAGTGCTCCGTCGATCCTTCCGATGTATCCGGGGAGAGTCTGGAGCGCGTCCCTGAAATCGGACCTTATTACTCTCGCGTTCGGAAAGGAACTGAGTCTGGCCGAAGCGGCTTCGACCGCTTCCGGGTCTTTGTCCAGACATATCAGTTCACCCTTTGAGGAGAGTTCGGACGCTATCCTGAACGAGTGCCCTGCGCCTCCCGCAGTGCCGTCCAGATAGATGCCGTCCTTTTTTATCCTCAGACCTTCGATCGTCTGTTCAAGGAGCACCGGGACATGTCCGAATCCGTCCATCAGATCTCGTTCTCCTCAAGCCTCTGCTCGAAGGACTTGCTGTCGTATCCTTTCTTGGTCTCAAGCCAGCGTTCTTTGTCCCATATCTCGGCCCTGTCCATTACGCCTATGACCGCTACGTCCCGGTCGAGATTCGCGCCTTCCCTCAGGTTCTGCGGAAGGAGGATCCTTCCCTGCTTGTCCGGTTCCACCATGCAGGCGTTCGGGAAGATGAAGTGCTGCAGTTTGCTGGCCTGTGCAAGAGGAAGGTTCCTGATCCTGTCGCAGATCCTCTCCCATTCGGTCATGGAGAAGACTGCCAGACAGTCATCGGACCAGAGGGTTATGCAGAAGCGTTCGCCGAGGTCGTCTCTCATCCTCGCGGGCATGTTCATCCTTCCCTTCGCGTCGATGTTGTGAAAGAACTCTCCGAACAGCACGGCTTCCCCCTCCTTCCTTGTGTTTTTTGTCAAAAACTGTGTTGAAACTGTTGAAAACTACCCACTTTAAACCTTTTTAAGGTTTTTTAAGGAATATTTACCCACATTATCCTTTTTTTCGGGTTTTATGTCAATAGGAAAACCTTGCAAAAAACGATGTAAAACTAAAAAAAGACACAAAAAAAGCCCGGATCCGATCCGGGCTTAAATGTGTCTGTTTCCTGGCTTATTTATCCTTCTCTTTTTCCCTGGCTGGCACGTTTCCTCTGACGCTCAGTCTTGCCGTTTTGACCTGATTGAAAACGACCATAAGAGCGTCTTCCGCTTTCTTCAGAGCGTTCTCGGAGAACTCCTGCGCCTGGCGCTCGCTCTCCTTCGCCTTCTGCTGCGCGGCGGAGACCATTTCATTGGAAGCCTTCTTCGCTGCCTTGAAGATCTCTTCCTCGCTGATCATCTGTCTCGCGCGGACTTCCGCCTTCTGGATGATATCCTCGGCCTGGTTCTCGGCCTGCTCGAGGATCGAGTCGCGGTCAAGGACCACTCCCTTGGCATCCTTTATCTCCTGGGGCAGATTGCGCCTCAGTTCATCAAGAAGATCCTGCATCCTGTCCACATCCACCAGCTTGCGGTTGGAAAGAGGCAGCGAGACGCTCTCGCTGAGCAGATCATCCATCCTGTCCAGAATCTTATCCAATGTCATTATTTTTCCCCGCCTTTCACCAGTTTTTCAGTAATCTCAGCGCTTATGGGTTCCGGAACGAAACGGGAAACATCGCCTCCGAACGAAGCCACTTCCCTGACGACGCTGGAACTGAGGAACATGTATTCCTGAGCCGTGTTGATGAATACCGTCTCTATCTCCGGATTCAGTTCTTTATTGATCAGCGACATCTGGAACTCATACTCGAAATCTGATACCGCTCTCAGTCCCTTGACGACCGCCACCGCGTTGTGGATGCGGCAGAAATCCATAAGCAGACCGTCATATGAATCGACGGTGACGTTCTCAATGTCTTTTGTTGATTCCTCGATGAAATGAACGCGTTCCTGCAGCGAGAACGTGGATGTCTTCGCAGTGTTCTGGAGAACGACGACGATGACTCTGTCGAACAGTTTGGAAGCTCTCCTGATTATGTCAAGGTGTCCCTTCGTGACGGGATCGAAGCTTCCGGGGCATACCGCAGTCTTCACCTGTCCATATCCTCCTTCCTGGCGTAGAGCCAGATGGATGTATTGCCGTAATCGTATCTCTTCTTCAGGATAAGCTCGTCGCTCTCCTCCGGCAGGACCGCTCCCTTCTCGGCCTCAACGGCGGCGAACCCGCCTTCATCCAGCATCCTGCCCAGGTACTGCACCAGTCCCCCGGCTATATTCTTTCTGTACGGCGGATCAGCATAGATGAATCCGAATCTGTTCCGGTTGCGCTGGATGTATCTCAGCGCGTCGGTCTCGGCAACGGAGGCGGACTTGAACAGTCCCGTCCTGTTGAGATTTCTCTTGATCACTCCTATCGCGTCCCGCGAGTTATCCACGAACACGCAGTGGGAAGCTCCCCTGCTCAGCGCTTCGATCCCCATCTGCCCGCTTCCCGCGAACAGATCCAGCATCGTCGTGCCGGGTATCTGAAACTGAAGAGCCGAGAAGATGGCTTCCTTGGCCTTCTGGGACGTCGGGCGGACTATATCCTCGCCCGGCAGCGTCTCCAGCGCCATGCCTCTGGCTGTTCCTGTGTTGACTCTCATTGTGACCTCGAAATTTCTGTATCTAAATATAAAGTTTATCTGCCGCCGCAGATCTCCGTCAAGTGTGAAAATGGCTCCATACGGAAGCTGCCGCCTTCTTCGTCATACCCGGAGCAGCAGCGAGTTCCTCCTCCGAAGCGCGGCTTACGGCGGAGATGGTCTTAAAGTGCTTCAGGAGCGCTTTTGCCCTGGTCTCTCCTATCCCGTCTATATCCAGCAGAGAGGACCGCAGCGCCCTGCTGCTGTGGCTTTTGCGCTCATATCCTATGGTGTATCTGTGCACCTCGTCCTGCATCTTTGAGATCAGCGAAAAGACGCTCTTGTGCATCGATACCGCGATCTCACCTTCCGCCGAGACGATGGCTCTTGTCCTGTGCTTTGAGTCCTTTACCAGCCCGAACATCGGCACTCCGGAGAAAGAACTTCCCGTGAGCGCTTCCGTGAGCGTGTCAAGATGCCCTTTCCCGACGTCCAGCAGGATCAGGTCAGGCTTTTCAGAGAAGCCCTTAGAGCCTTCGTCGAAACGCGCGATCCTTCTGGTGAGCACCTCAGTCATGGACGCGTAGTCGTCTATTCCTTCGACAGTCTTGATCCTGAACCTGCGGTACTCAGACTTGCGTGGTTCCCCGTTGATGAATACCGCCATACCTCCGACGGCTTCCTCTCCGTAGTTGGAAATGTCATACAGCTCGACTCTCGTCGGGAAATCGTGCATTCCGAGCATGTTCGCCAGTTCCCCGAGAGCTGCTTCGTTCTTGGTCTTCCTGCCGGATTCCCTCTTTATCCTGTCAGCGGCATTGCTGTAGGCCATATCGACGATCGCCCTGCGCTCTCCCCTTGAAGGAACGGAGATGGAGCAGGCACCGGAACGGTGCTCTGCCAGCCACATGCGCAACTGCTCCTGGTATTCCAGCGGGCTGTCGCAGAGTATCTCTCTCGGTATCTCGTTTCCGGTCAGGTAATAGTGGGTGACGAACTCCTCTCTGGCCTCATCGATATCGGAAGTGTCGTATATCAGCGTCTCGTCTTTGTCCACAAGGATGCCGTCGCGGAACTTGAGCACGTCGGCGCATACCATCCTCTCGTTTGCGGCGAACGCAAAGACGTCCATGTCCCTGTCGCTCTCGTTTTTGACGACCTTCTGCCCCTCTTCCAGTTTCCTGATGGAGATCATGCTGTCGCGGTAGCGCGCGGCCCTCTCGAACTCAAGGTCCTCGCTTGCCTGTTTCATCCTCTCATCCAGGATCTTCAGTATCTCTCCGCTGCCCTTGAGCAGCATCGTCACTGCGCTGTCCACCAGTTCGCGGTAGGCTTCCGCGGAGATCCTTCCCACGCACGGGGCGCAGCATCTTCCGATATGCGCGTTGAGGCATGGCCGGCTGCGTCTGTTCCTTTCGAAATCAGCTGAGCAGGTCGGCAGACGGAAGGCTTCATTGACCGTATCGGTCATCCTTTTTACAGCGAAAGAACTGATATAGGGACCGTAATAAGAGGCCCCGTCATCGTGTTTTTGCAGCTCTGCGGTGATCTTTGGCCAGGTCCCGTCCGATACCCTGATGTATGAGAAGCCCTTGTCATCCCTCATCATGATGTTGTACTTCGGGCGGTGCTGCTTGATCATGGAGCATTCCAGAGTGAGCGCCTCAAACTCGCTGTCCACAACGATCACGTCGAAATCCTGGACATTGGAGACCATCTTCTCGACTTTCGGCGTATGGGAAGCGCCGGGTCTGAAATAACTGGAGACCCGGTTCTTAAGTTTTTTGGCTTTTCCGACGTAGATCACTTCCCCCCTGCGGTCCTTCATGATGTAGATGCCGGGGAGCAGAGGAAGTGACAGCGCCTTTTTCTGCAGTTCCTTCAGAGTCATTTGATAACGTAAACAAACTAAAAGCCGCCTCCGTTAAGAGGCGGCCCGATCAGAATATCTTACTCGTTGAATCCGGACTCGATAAGCTTTACGAGGCCTTCGATAGCCTGCTGCTCATCCACACCGTCGGCGATAAGGCGGATCGTCGTCCCGCCAACGATACCGAGTGAAAGAACGCCGAGCAGGCTCTTCGCGTTGGCACGTCTCTCGTCTTTCTCGACCCAGATGGAGCACTTGAACTCGTTCGCCTTCTGAATGAAGAAAGTAGCGGGACGGGCATGAAGGCCGACCTGGTTCTCAACTGTAATGTCCTGTACGCACATGCTTATTATCTCCGTTTCAAAAATCAAATATATGACTAAAGAATAGTTCTTTACTGACCTCTTTTCAGCAAATTCATTATAACAAAAATGTGCATAACGTCAAGAAAATGAGGTGCCGTTTTTGCTTTTTTACTAAATGCCCATGGATACGGGCGGCAGCGCGCCGCGGTTGGTGCATATTGCTTAATCGGGAAGTTTCTCGTCGGGATGATCCTTAATATACTGTTCATACATATCGGGACGGCGCTCTCTGGTCCGCCTGAGAGCCTGCTCCTTCTTCCACTTCACGATGTTCGCGTGATGTCCGCTGCGCAGGACCTCCGGGACCTCCCTGTCATTCCAAATGTAAGGTCTGGTGTACTGGGGATACTCCAGCAGTCCGCTGAAGTGGCTCTCGTCGGTATAGCATTCCTCGTCAGAAAGAACGCCGGGACACAGCCTCGCGACTGCGTCGGTCAGTATGAGCGCGGGCATCTCTCCTCCTGTCACCACATAATCGCCTATGGAGATCTCCTCGTCTACTATCTCGTCCAGGACCCTCTCGTCGACGCCTTCGTAGTGTCCGCACAGGATGCATATGTTCTCCATCTCCGAGAGTTCTTTCACTCTCTGCTGCGTCAGCACCTTGCCGGACGGGCTCATATAGATCAGATGGGGACGCGTTCCTCTCTGTTCGCAGACGGCCCTGAAACAGTCGTATACAGGCTGGCAGTACATCACCATGCCCATACCGCCCCCAAAAGGAGCGTCATCGGTCTGTTTCTGCTTGTTGAGAGTGTAATCCCGTATATTGTGGCATCTGACGTCCAGTGCCCCTTTTTTGATCGCTCTGCCTATTATGCTCTCACCGAGATAAGTCTCGCACATTCCGGGAAAGAGCGTCATAATGTCAATCTGCATCGTCAAACAGTCCTTTGATTGGTTCTATCACTACCTTCCCGCCTTCTATGTCCACCGACTTGATGAATGCGGGAACGGCAGGGACCAGTCTCACTTCTCCGCTGTCCAGCCTTATATGGTAAAGATCCTGGGATCCGGTGTTCGTGACATCAGTGAGCGTTCCGATATGCGCACTGTCGGCGCTGTCCACGGCTTCCAGCCCGATCAGATCCACGACGAAATACGAACCGTTCCTGCGGACGATCTCGTTCCTGTCCGCGTAGATGGTCCTGTCTATGTATCTGTGAGCATCCTCGATCGAATCCACTCCTTCCAGTTTGAGAAGAAGCATGTTCTTGTGGACGCGGGCAGACTGGACCTTCGTGGAAGATGTCCCAGAGAGATCCCAGAACACGCTGCGCATTTTGTTGAGCGCGGAAGCGCTGTCGGCCCAGGGATAGACCTTGAGCTCCCCGTTGATCCCGTGAGTCGAGACGATCTTGCCGGCCTCCAGATATCTCTGCATATTGATCCTCCGATAAAAGAAATGCGGGGCGAAACACCCGCCCCGCTAAAGAATCTGAATCAGTCGATCTCCACCATAACGTGGGCGCCGCTCTTGACTGCGGCGGAACGTATGACGGTCCTGATGGCCTTGGCTATGCGGCCCTGCTTGCCGATCACGCGCCCTACGTCATCTTCCGCTACGTTGAGGTGGTAAACGGTGATGCCTTCTTCATTGGGTTCATCGACAGTGACGCTGACGGAATCCTTGTCCTCGACAAGGCCTCTAGCCATCACTTCCAGAAGCTCTTTAAGATTCATTCGATAACTCCGTTTTTCTTGAGGAGCACGCGGACGGTCTCTGTGGGCTGCGCGCCGTTTGCCATCCACTGCTTGACTTTGTCAGCATCCACCTTGAATGCTGTGGGTTCGACTGTAGGATCGTAGGTTCCGATCTCCTCGATGAAACGTCCGTCACGGGGTGAGCGGCTGTCCGCGACCACTACGCGATAGAAAGGTGCTTTCTTGGCGCCCATGCGGCGCAGTCTGATCTTAACTGCCATTATTTTTTCCTCCAAAACTATTTATCTGTTATATTGTCCGGACTCCGGTCCGGTGTCATGAGAACGGGAAGCCTTTGAGAGGATTTCTTCCTCTCTTGCTGAGTTTGGTCATCTGCTTCATCATCTTGTTGGACTGTTCATACTGTTTGAGCAGACGGTTGATATCCTCCACCTTCATGCCGCATCCGGCGGCGATCCTGCGCTTTCTTGACGCATTGAGGATATCCGGTCTTCTCCTCTCTTCCGGTGTCATGGAGAGGATTATCGCCTCGGTCCTTGTGAATGCTTTTTCGTCTATGGCCTCATCCGGTATATTGGCACCGCCGGGCATCATTGCGATGAGCTGCCGGATATTGCCCATATTGTTCAGCTGTCTCAGCTGATCCAGAAGATCGTTGAGATCCATACCCTTCTTGGATCTCGTCTTCTTAAACAGTTCCTCCGCGGCCTTCTCATCGAAGCTTGATGTGGCCTTCTCTATGAGAGACATGACATCTCCCATCCCGAGGATCCTGCTGGCCATGCGGTCGGGATGGAACACCTCCAGATCCTCGACCTTCTCGCCCGTGCCCGCGAACAGTATCGGTTTGCCTGTGACCGAGAGCACCGACAGCGCTGCGCCGCCTCTTGAGTCGGCATCCAGCTTGGTCAGGATGACTCCGTCTATTCCGATCCTCTTGTTGAAGGTGTCTGCCACGTTGACGGCTTCCTGTCCGGTGAGCGAGTCCACGACCAGTATCGTACGGTTCGCGAAATCCTTCTTGAGGCGCTCCAGCTCGTCCATCAGCTCCTCGTCGATCTGCAGGCGTCCTGCGGTATCTATGAGGACGATGTCATATCCGTGGTCCTTTGCCTCCATAACGCCGCGTCTGGCTATCTCATGGGGATCTCCCTGTCCCATCTCGAAAACGGGGACTCCCGCCTTCTCGCCCATTATTTTAAGCTGTTCGATAGCTGCGGGGCGGTATACGTCGCATGCGACGAGAAGAGGTCTGTGGCCCTGATCGCGGTACATCTTGGCGAGTTTCGCGCAGTGGGTGGTCTTGCCGCCTCCCTGCAGTCCGCACATCAGTATCACGGTAGGCGGCGTGCCTTCCAATCTGAGCTGTCCGGCTCCTTTTCCCATCAGTTCAACAAGCTCGTCATTGACGATCTTGACGACCTGCTGTGCAGGAGTGAGGCTCTTCATGACCTCCTCTCCGAGAGCCTTCTCGGAGATCTGGTCGGTGAACTGCTTGGCGACCTTGTAGTTGACGTCCGCTTCAAGAAGCGCCATGCGGACTTCCCTCATGGCGGATGCTATGTCTTTTTCGTTCAGCTTGCCCTTCTTCCTCAGGCCGGAGAATACTCCTCCCAGTCTTGAGGTCAGACTCTCAAACGCCACTTACTGCTCCTCTCCCGCGAACCGGTCGAGCTCATCGGAGGCTTCAACGATAGCCTGGGCAGCGCGCTTGATCTGGGCGGTGTATCCGCCTGAATCGATGTAGGCGAGGATGTCCTTGGCATTCCTGCGGATGGACTCGGTGAGAGATCCGAAATTGCTGAATTTGTCCTTGAAGTGAAGCTGGGACTCAAGCTCCAGCAGTACCGCTTCTCCGCGCTTGATCGTATCTCTTACGCCCTGCCTTGATATGCCCTCGAGTTCGGCGATCTCTCCGAGAGAAAGATCATCATCGTAGTACATACGGAGCACGTTGCGCTGATTATCGGTCAGAACAGCCGAATAAGTGTCAATAAGGCTGCTTATCGACAGATCTTTTGCCATAAGACCCTCCTTAAGTACCTGTAAAGCATTATTACTTTACATAGTATACTAGCCTTTAAATACTATGTCAACATAAAAATACAGGGGATATGCAGATCTTTTCGGAAAAGCATATCCCCTCTCTGTATCAAGAGTATCTGGAGCGCTCTATTCGCTGGGCCTCCTCGTAGAGATAGCAGTAATTCTCATGTCTGCTCGGGTCGATGAGCCCATCCCGGAGCGCTTCCAGCACCGAGCATCCCTTCTCCACGGTGTGCGAGCATCCGGTGAAATAGCACCCGTCGGTGTGGGCGTCTATCTCGGGAAAATAGGATGCCAGGTCGGATTTGTCTATCTTCTCGTCGCGTTCGAAATCGAGCGCGGAGAATCCCGGAGTATCCGCTATATATCCTCCCCGGAACTCATAGAGCTCCACGGCCCTTGTGGTGTGTTTGCCTCGTCCGAGCTTCTGGCTGATCTCATTCGTCGCCAGCGACAGCCCCGGTATGAGTTTGTTGAGAAACGTGGATTTGCCGACACCGCTGTTGCCGGAAAAAACTGAGATGTGCCTGTTGCAGATCTCTCCTATCCGCTCAACGGCTCTCTCCTCATCCTGCATGACGTCAATGACTTCATATCCGATCCCGCTGTAGATGTTCACTACATCGTCCGCTTTCTTGAGATCGGTCTTGGTGAGGAGTATGACGGGCTTTATCTTCCTCTGTTCGCACAGCACCGTCATCCGGTCTATGACCAGCAGATTCGGATCCGGTTCCACGGAAGAGACCACGAGGAAGAAGTTGTCCACATTGGAGATGGGAGGCCGCTTGAACGCGTTCTCCCTTTCATGGATGCGGCTGACGGCATAGCCTCCGCCGCTCTCTGTCACATCCACGAAATCTCCCGCCAGAGGCTTGATCCCCTGAAGGCGGAAGATCCCTTTTGCGTTGCATTCAAGGACCTCATCGGCAGTTTTAACATAGTAGAACCCGCCGATCCCTTTCAGGATGAGTCCGCTTCTCTCCGATGCTTCGCGAATCATATATTTATCCTTCCGGATTCTCAGGCGGCGCGGGAGGCGGTGACTCCTTGAACACTACCGTGATGCTCACGTTTCCGGTGATGTTGGACACAGTGAGCGTCCCGTTGGAATATGTGCCGCCGGATGTACTGTCGAACTCAAATCCGTCGTCCGGTTTCACGCTGAAAGTGAGCGTGTCTCCGTAGTATGCCTTTGTGCTGACTCCTCCGGTCCCGTGTTCCACGCTGATGGTAACGGTGTATTCGTTCCTGGTGAACCTTGCCGTCACGGTGTGGTTCTCGGTGACGTTGCTTATGGTGTACTTGCCGCCGGAGACGTGGGATGTGACATCGCTGCCGTTATCGGTGACGGAGGATATCTGGTATCCGTCCGCGGGAGTGATCGTCACTTCGGCGCTCTTTCCGGAATAGACTTCCTCGGAGGAAGAAGTGACCTTGCCTTCTCCTTCTGACACTTTTCCGGTTATCAGGTATTTGCTGGGTTCTTCCATCAGGAATCCGTTGCTCTTGGCGTAATCTCCCACCACCTTGTAAGTGCCTTCCTGGAAGTTCAGGAGGACCTTCCTGTAATCCACTCCGTTGATCTTGATCAGATATGCCCTGTCTTCGGTTCCCTTGGCTGTGATAGAGAAACCGTTGGAATAGCTGACGCTTGATGTGGAGTACGAAGCGCTTTCCTCGCCCTCCGCGTACAGCGAAGCGGACATCGACATGTTTCCGCTGGGATCCCAGAAAGGCGCGTCGAACTTGAATGTCGCCTCTTTCTCCGAGAGTTCCTCCCTGATGGTCAGGCTGACAGTGGTGCCGATGGCGACTCGCGTTCCCCCTCTGATGCTCTGGGTGACCACGCATCCGGGCTCTATGTCTTCATGCCCTTCCTGCACTCCCCTGACCATCTTTATCTCGCCCTTGTTGAGTCCGTTGCTTATGAGGGCTGCGATGGCCTCCGCCGCTTTCTTTCCCACAAGGTTGGGAACCGATGTGGAAAGCGAAGTGACCGGTGAGTTGACGTAGACCTTGACCACTGAGCCGGCTTCCACGGAGGATCCCACTTCCGGATCTGTCCTTGTGATCTGGTTGGTATCGAAATCGTCGCTCTTGTCTATCTCTCTGTATACTATGAGGCCCAGATCCTGCAGGGTCTTGACTGCATCGCCGTAGGACTCGCCCACTATGGCGGGGATCGTCACGACCTCCACGCCTTTGCTGACGTAGAGAGTGATCCTTGCGTTGTCCTTGACTGTCTTGGGGGGCTTGGGTACCTGTGAGATAACTGTCCCGATCGGTACGTCGGCGTTGTACTCCTCCTCTATGCTGAACCTGAATTTGGAGTACTCGGAAGATGACTGTATCGTTCTGATGGACTCACCTATAAAGTCAGGCAGTTCTATCTCCTCCGGAGTGGTGAAGATGCTGCTCCCGGCATTCTTCAGAGTCATATAGACCAGGAACATCGACCCGAGAAGACATATAAACGTCAGACCCATTATGAGTCCCATGCCGAAGCCGATGGTCTTTGGTCTCAGCGGCTTCTCCTTCTTGGTCTTGACCTTCTTGGTCTTTTCCTGTTTAGTGTTTTCCTTTTTAGCCATTTCGCTCTCTTCTGTCCCTTCTGTTTTTTCTCCTGCTGCGGCAGTCCTCTTCTGGGCTACCCTGGAGATATACACCGCAGGATCGGGGTCGGCATTTGATTTATAGTCGAAATTGTTCTCCGGATTCTTCCGGAAGTGTTCCAGTTCGGTAAGCATCGCTCCGGCAGACTGATACCTGTTGTTCGGATCCTTCTCCATCGCTTTCTCGATGATCCTCTGCAGCCCTTCCGGAACGTCCGGATTGATCTGATCGATCTTCTTTGCCTGTTCCGATATCTGCTTGAGAGCGATCGAGACGGGGCTGTCCGCATCAAAGGGAAGCCTTCCGGTGCACATCTCGTACATCATGACTCCGACGCTGTAGATGTCAGCGCGCGAATCGGTCTCGTCTCCCTTTGCCTGCTCCGGGCTGATGTAGTGCACAGTACCTATAGCCTTGTCGGTTATGGTATGCAGACTGCTGCGGGAGAATCTGGCGATACCGAAATCCATGACCTTGAGTTTGCCGTCATCGGTGATCATGACGTTCTGAGGCTTCATGTCGCGGTGTACGATGCCGCGGTCATGGGCATGCTGCAGCGCCCTTAGAAGCTGTTCCGAGAAGGATACCGTCTCTTTCCAGCTCAGCGCCCCGTGCTTCTCCATGTACTGCTTGAGAGTGACGCCCTCAAGATACTCCATCACTATGTACTGAACGCTGTCGGAGTAGTTCACGTCGAGGACCTTCACTATGTTCTCGTGATTGAGCATCCTGACGGCCTTGGATTCGTTGCGGAACCTCCTGACCAGATCGGTCACTCCGGCATATTCGTCCTTGAGGATCTTGACCGCTACGGTGCTGTTGTCGTTCAGATCTGTGGCTCTGTAGACATACGACATGCCTCCGACCCCTATCAGTCTGTCGATCTGATAGCGGCCATCCAGTTTCCTGCCTATGTACTTGTCCGTATCGTTCTTGTTCATACTTTAAGTACCAGCGCCGTCGTGTTGTCATATGCCCCTTCTTCCAGGGCTCTCCTGACCAGTTCTTCAGCTGAACTGTAAAAATCCGTATCCGAGAGGATGCCGCACATCACGTCGGACGTGAGGATGTTAGACAGGCCGTCGCTGCAGAGCATGAGCATATCGCCTTTCCTGAGTCGAACGGTGTCGATGTCTATCTTGAGGCCTCTCTCCACCCCCAGGGCATTCGTGATGATGTTCTTGTTGGGATGGTTCATCGCCTGCTCGACAGTGATCTTGCCGGAATCCAGCAGATCCTGCACGATGGAATGATCCCTGGTGATCTGAGTGAGCGTATTTCTCTGGAAATGATATGCCCTGCTGTCGCCGCAGTGAGCGATGACCGCTTCCCTGTTCCTGACGACTGCCAGGACAGCGGTAGTGCCCATCATGATATCTCCCTGCAGGCTGTGGGATTCGTCCAGCAGTCTGGAGTTCGCTTTTCTGAGCGTATATGTGATCAGCTCAGAGATGTCAGCTATGCTGTTCATCCCCGAGAGATTGTCTCTGAGTATCTCGCAGACCGTCTCCGAGACGATCCTGCTGGCGCGTTCTCCGTAAGCAAGACCGCCCATACCGTCGCACAGGATCATCCAGTAAAGGCTGTCGTTGATCCTTCCCGCAAGGTAGCAGTCCTGATTCACCTCATATTTGAGACCTATATCCGTAAAACCGGTGACATTCATGAACTTGAATTCTCCGATATGTGATCTTCGTTTATCGTATCTCTGCGCAGCTGTCCGCATGCGGCTGAGATATCGTTTCCGAGAGTCCTGCGGACAGTCGCGTTCACCCCTCTTGAGGTGAGTTTTTCCGCAAAGCTCTCGGCCTGCTTTCTGGTAGCTCTGAAATCGCCCCTTCCGGCTTCATTTACCGGTATGACGTTGACGTGGCTCTGGAATCCCCTGACGAGTTCAGAAAGTCTTTCCGCGTCATCGTCGCCGTCGTTGAAACCGTGTATGACCGTATACTCGAAGGATATCCTCCTGCCTGTGATCTCGACATAGCGCCTGCAGGCCGGTATGAGCTCTTCCAGAGGATATCTCAGGTTCACGGGCATAATGCTGCTTCTCTTGTCGGGGAATGCAGCGTGCAGCGATATGGACAGTGTGAGCTGTTTTTTTAGCTCTGCGAGTCTGAGTATCTGCGGGATGATGCCGCAGGTCGACAGTGTGACCGAGCGGTTCTTCATGCCGTATCCGTCAGCGTCCGTCAGTATGTCGTAGAACCTCATCACCTCATCGAAGTTGTCCAGAGGCTCCCCTATTCCCATAAGCACCACGCTGTCCACGGGCATCCCGTACAGTTCCGACGCCGCGTAGACTTCGGCCAGCATCTCGCCCGCAGTGAGCGAGCGCACGAGCCCGTTCTGAGTGGATGCGCAGAATCTGCACCCCATCCTGCATCCGACCTGTGTGGAGACACAGACGGAGAGACCGTGCTCGTACAGCATGGCGACCGTCTCAACGCAGTTTCCGTCGGCAAACGAGAGCAGATACTTCTCCGTCCCGTCCGACGATCTCTGACGTCTCACGCATTCCGCCCTGGTGATGGTGTATTCCGACGCAAGCCAGTCACGTGTCGCCGCAGGCAGATTCGTCATCTGCGAGAAGTCCGGCACGCGTTTCCTGTGCAGCCATTCAAAGAGCTGTTTCGCTCTGAATGAAGGCTCGTTCTTTTCACTGAAGATCTCCTTCAGTTCTGACTTGTAAAGACGGCTGATTTCCATCATTTGATTTTATCACAATTGGCAGAGCACTGCTATAAAGAATCCTTCCGGGCCGCCGTGTCCGGGTGTGAACGATATCATTCCGTCGATCTCCTCGGCGCCGCCGGGCAGATGTCCGGGGACGTAAAGCCCGAACCCGGGATTGTCTCTCAGGAATCTGTTTACGACCGACCTGTTCTCACGTTCGAGTATCGTGCAGGTGCTGTAGACTATCCTGCCTGAGGGAGCGAGCATGCGCGAAGCGTTGCACAGTATCCTGTACTGCAGTTCCGGCAGATCTGCGCTGATCTCCGGATCCTTGTATCTCAGTTCGGGTTTTGACGGGATCTCCCCGTATCCGGAGCACGGTACATCGCACAGGATCCTGTCATAGACCGCACTGCTATCATAAACCGAAGCGTCACAGCAAAGTGTTTCAACTATGTTAACTTTTTCCTTTTCCGCCAGTTTTCTGACCAGCTCAAGACGGCTCTCGCTGACATCCAGCGCCGTGATGCTGCCCTCGTTCTTCATGTCCTGAGCGATGCACATGGTCTTTCCGCCCGGAGCCGAGCACATGTCGAGGACTTTTGAACCGGCCTCCGCCTCAAGGCAGGATGCGGCGAACTGTTCCGGAAGGCCCTGTACACGGACCGCTCCGCGGTCCATCAGTTCCGATCTCCCGCTGAATCCCGAGACTGCCCGCAGGCAATTAGCCAGGCCTGACGGTTCAGTTTCGATCCCTTCCTCTCTCAAGGCCTCTGCCGCCGATCTCTCGTCGGTCATGAGACTGTTGATCCGCAGATAAAGACCGCTTCTGCCTGACATGGCCTCCAGCACTTTTTCTGTCTGCTCGCCGTACTGTTCCGACAGTATCTTCGCGAGTTCAGGGTTTATGCTGTATCTGACGGCCAGGTATTCGGTCCTTTCCTCTATTCCGGAAAAAGCCTCGGTGATATCTGCAGATGAACATCTGCGCAGGACGGCGTTTACCAGTCCTGACGCTGAAGTCTTCCTGAATTCCCTGCAGAGCTCTACGCTCTCGTTTACCGCAGCTCTGGCGGGTACCGAATCCATCCAGAATATCTGGTACACTCCGGCCCTTAGGATCTCCAGCACCTCTTCATCCAGTCTGGATAGAGGCGTGTTCACATAGTTTTCCAGAAACCTGTCAATGGTCAGTCTCCTTGAAAGCGTTCCGTATACCAGCGCAGTGCAAAAAGCCCTGTCCCTCGCATCGAACCCGCCGGAGGCAAGTTCCTGCATAAGAACAAGGTTGGAATATCCGCCGCGCTCGCAGCGGATAAGACATTCTACTGCTTTTTTTCTGATATTAGGCATCGTCACCGATCCTGCTTCCGGCTGTCAGGCGGCGCCCTCTGGCCCACTCCGCGCCGGTCATCCTGCGGCTGCCCTGAGGAATGACTTCTCCGATGACTACGCTTCCGCCGGCGGCTGCCACCGTGAGCGGTGAGACCGAGAGCACTTCGCCCGGTTCACCTGTCTGATCAGACAGTGATGCAGAGCACACTTTAATCCTCTTGTCTTCGTATCCGAAACTGGCGACAGGCCACATGGAGAGGCCTCTTACCAGATTCACTATATCTTCGGCATCATCACTGAAACTGAAGTTACCTTCGGATTTCTCTATCGGAGGGGCGTATGTCGCGTCTTTGTCATCCTGGGGAGTCATTTCCGCCGTTCCTTCTTCCAGTTCCCTGATCACACGGCACAGAAAGGGTCCTCCGACCTCTCCCATCTTCCCGAACATGGCATCTGCGTCCATGTCACCGACCGGGATCTCCACGGTATCTATGATATCGCCGGTATCCATACCGGCATTCATCATGATGGCGGTCGCTCCGGTGATCTTCTCGCCGGCTATGATCGCCCTCTGGATCGGAGCTGCGCCGCGGTACTTCGGCAACAGTGAGCCGTGCAGGTTCACGCAGCCGAGTCTGGGTATATCCAGGACCTCCTGCGGTAGTATCTTTCCGTAGGCAACGACCGCGATGAGATCCGGGGCAAGTTCCCTGATGATCTGTGACGCGGCGCCGTTTCTGAAGCCTTTGGGCTGAAACACCGGTATTCCAAGTTCCGCTGCGAGCTGTTTTACGGGCGGCGGAGTCAGTATCTGCTTCCTGCCGACCGGTCTGTCAGGCTGACAGAACACGCCGCAGACATCGAATTCCGCGCTTAGGGCTCTCAGTATGTCCGCCGCCAGTTCAGGCGTGCCCATAAAGACTATGCGCATCAGTCCTCGTTCTCCTCGCTCTGTTCGCTGAGCATCCGGTCCAGTTCCTCTTCCGTATACAACTCTGTCGTTAGATCCACGAACAGCGTTCCGTCCAGATGGTCTATCTCATGGCATGCGGCTCTTGCAGCCATATCCTCCAGATTTATAGAAAAACTCTTTCCCGTGCGGTCCTGAGCCTTTACTATGACCTTTCTCGGGCGCTCCAGATAGCCTCTCTCATCGGGTACCGACAGACAGCCTTCATAGGCCCCGACGGTCTCCTGCGATCTTGCGGTTATCTCGGGGTTGACCAGTTCCAGATACTCTCCATCGTTGTTCACGACTATGACCACCCTGCGCAGCACGCCCACCTGAGGTGCTGCGAGCCCGAGCCCGTTGGCGTCTGTCAGAGTCTCCTTCATGTCATCGATGAGGGTAGTGATCCGCTCATTGAAGTCTGTTACCGGTCTGCTCTTCTTTCTCAGAAGAGGGTCTCCTATTTTTACGATGTTTCTCAATGCCATTTATATGCTCTCCTGTATATCAAGTGTCCGATTCGTTGGTCATGTCGACATATATCCTGGTCCTGTCGGAACCGTTCTCCTCTTTGTACTCCGTCAGGCACCTTGCAAGACAGTCTCTGAATGCTTTGTCTCCCCTGCTCTTGATAAGGATCCTCCATCTGTAGGATCCGTTCACCAGCACGACTCTGAGCGGTGACGGATTCATGATCCTAACGGGAACGGAAGGATTCTCTCCGAAGACCTGAGACAGCTTTTTCTCGAACCTGTAGGCCGATGCCCTGGCGTCGTTCTCCTTTTTGGAAGAGAAGACGACCGAGCACATGGCGCAGAACGGAGGATACAGATGCGCCTTTCTGAGTATGATCTCGCTGTCGTAGAACTTCGTGTACGCCTGTTCCGCGGCGAGCTGGATGATGTTGTTCTCCGGATCTATGGTCTGTATTACCGCTTCTCCCGCGTCTGCGCCTCTGCCGCTGCGGCCCACGACCTGTGTCAGCATGTCGAAGGTCCTCTCGTACGCGCGGTAGCTCGGCATCAGCAGCATGGAATCGACGCTCAGCACCCCGGCCAGAGTCACGTTCGGGAAATCCAGTCCTTTGGCTATCATCTGGGTGCCGATCATTATGTCGTATTTCCCGTCTTCGAAGTCCTTGAGCGACTGCCTGAGGGTACCTTTTCTGGAAGTGGAGTCCAGATCCACCCTGAGCACTCTAGCATCGGGGAAGAGAGTCTGCAGTTCCTCCTCCACCCTCTGTGTCCCTATGCCGGTATGCCTGAGTTCGCCGCCGCAGCTGGGGCATCTGGTGATCTCTTTGACTATCCTGCTGCAGTAGTGGCATCTGTGCGTGCCGTCGCTTTTGTGCCACACCATCGGCATGGAACAGCTGTCGCACATCACGATCTTCTTGCAGCTCCTGCAAATGGTGACGGTCCTGTATCCCCTCCTGTTCAGAAGCAGGATACACTGCTGCCCGAGATCAAGTCTCTGTCTTATCTTTTCATAAAGCACGCTTCCGATGCAGCTGTCGTTGCCCTCAATGAGCTCCTCTCGCATATCGGACACAGTCACCTCGGGCAGAGGCATGTCGTTGTAGCGCTCGTTCAGCGACACCAGACTGTACTGTCCGCTCACGGCCCTGTAGTAGGATTCCACCGACGGTGTCGCGGAACCGAGGACCAGGCCCGCTGAATGTCCTGAGGCTCTCCTGGCAGCCACCGATACCGCCCTGTATCTGGGAGCCTGGTCGGAATTGTAGGTGTCCTCCTGCTCCTCATCTATGATTATCAGTCCTATGTTCGAGAGCGGAGCGAAGACGGCGGATCTGGTACCGACTACAACGTCATATGCGCCGTCCCGGATGTTCTTCCACTGGATGGTCCTCTCGGTGTCGGACAGCGCACTGTGGATGATGCCTACGCGCTCGCCGAATCTGGAGCGGAGCCTGACGATCATCTGGGTAGCCAGAGCTATCTCCGGGACCAGAAGAATGACTCCCCTCCCCGATGCTACGGCATCCTCTATGAGTTTGAGATACACCACAGTCTTTCCGCTGGATGTGACCCCGTAGAACAGTGTCGTCCCTGGTTTTGTCCCGCAGAGCGATACCTTCCTGATCTCGTCGTAGGCCTTCTTCTGCGCCGGGCTCATCTCGGGAGCTCTGTCATCCGCCGTCTCCGCATCCAGGTACGGATCCGTATCCTTGAGATCCCTGGTCCTCTCGAGGGCACCGATCTTCTCCATGCGGCTGACAGTGTCCCGCGACACAGACAGCCCTTCCCTGATCTCAGAATAGGTCATCGGGCCTGTGACGAAAGAGTAGATCTCGCGCTGTCTTGCAGTAAGAGAACTGACATCGAATCCCTGGGCAGCTCTGTAGACAGTCCTGGTATGGGCTTCGCTGAACTGGACGACTTTTTGGAAGTCCCCGTCCGGGACCAGGCGGATGTTTTTTGGGAGCACGGCCTTGACGGCATCGTAATATGTACAGAATGTCGTGTCCTTGAGGTATCTGATGAGTTCTACCATCTCATCTGTGATGACGGGCTCGCCTGTCTCCGAGTCGATGATGCTTTTGTAGGAGCTGTCCGGTTCGCAGCTCCCCAGGACGATGCCCATCCTTTTTGTGCTGCCGAAAGGCACCAGCACCCTGGAACCGATCCTGACGGTCTGCCGGAGGCTGTCGGGAACGTTGTATGAGTACAGTTTGTCAAATTGAAAAGCGGCACTGTCCACCGCTACCAATACACCGGCAAACAAAGCGCCACCTCCCTTTGATCGATCTGATGTGTCGTGATCCTTCTGATCAGTCCTTCACCTTGAATTTGTGAGCGCCGAATTCGTCGATAGCGAGACTGACGGGCTTGTCGTTGAGAGACGTACCCTTCTCCTCAGCCTTCTTGACGATATCCCTTGCGCGTTTTGCGACAGCTATGACCAGACTGTATGAACTGTCATTTTCTGTGAGAAGCTGTCCGATTGCGGGCTTAAGCATGATATTACCTCCGGTTTTCTGAGATATGTGATCGGTTATTTGTTATCCGGTTCCGCCTTTTCCCAGGCGCTTATCGCTTCGAGGCACTCCCTCGCGCACTCTTCGACATCCCTGTTCACTATCACGAGGTCGTAGTTCTGCGCGTAGAGGATCTCCTCCTCTGCGATCCTGAGGCGGGCTTTTATGCTCTCTTCGTCGACTCCTCCGCGGCCGATCAGTCTTCTTCTGAGTTCTCCGATGGAGGGCGGCATGAGGAACAGGAGCAGCGCGTTGGGATAGTACTTCTTCACGTTCCTTCCGCCGTTGACGTCGATCACCAGGACCACTGTGGTCCCGTCTTCAAGGAATCTGTTGATGGATTCCCGGGAGGTGCCGTAATAGTTTCCCGCGTACTGGTTGTATTCCAGCATCATCCCGTTCTCTATGTTCTCAAGGAACTGCTCTTTTGATACGAAGTGATAGTTGACTCCGTCGGTTTCGCCCGGACGCGGAGACCTGGTCGTATAGGATATGTTTGCCGCGATGGAATCATCCAGTTCCCTGATCTTTCTGAGAACCGTATCCTTGCCGCATCCCGAAGGTCCCGAGATCACTATCAGCTTTCTGTCATCCATTACAGATCAATCCTCTTCCTCGTCATCCAGCCTTCCGGCAACCGTCTCCGGCTGTACGGCCGACAGGATCACATGATCGGAATCTGTGATAATCACAGCTCTGGTCCTTCTTCCGTACGTTGCGTCGATCAGGCAGCCTTTTTCCTTGGCGTCCTGAATTATCCTCTTGATAGGCGCCGATTCGGGGCTTACGATGGCGACTATCCTCGAGGTGGAAACGACGTTTCCGAAACCGATGTTGAGCAGCTTCATGAGTGCATTCCTTATTCTATATTCTGGATCTGTTCGCGGATCTTCTCCACTTCGCTCTTGAGATCAACGACGTAACCGGTGATCTCGAGATCGGAAGCCTTGGATCCGATGGTATTTATCTCTCTGTTGATCTCCTGTACCAGGAAATCCAGTTTGCGTCCGACAGGTCCTCCGGCTTTTACGATGTCCCTGAACTGGCCGATGTGTGAATGGAGCCTGACGGTCTCCTCGTCTACGGCAGTGCGGTCCGCATAGATCGCCGCCTCTTCGAGGATCCTCTTTTCGTCGATGTCGGTGTTGAAAAGCACATCCAGGAGTCTGTTGTACAGCTTGTTTCTGTATGCTTCGACACGGGGCTCCGACGCCGCTTCCACTTTCAGGACCAGTTCTTCGACGTTGCCGATCTTGCCGAGGACATCCTCGGCCATCTTCTCTCCTTCCGCCGCTCTCATGGAGTTGAAGTTGTCGGCGGCCGCGGTCAGCACCTGTCTGATATCGCTCCAGACCTTCTCCTCGTCGGGCACTTCTCTCGTGACGACGAATACGTCAGAGAACCTGGCCAGCATGTTCGCGTTGATCTCGGTATGCGTGCCGAGTTCCTCGTCTATCTTCTTCAGCGCGTCATAATAGCCTCTGGCCGCGGAGATATTGGGCTCTATCTCGACCTGCTCGCCCTGAGGCTTCTGGTACGAGATGAATACGTCTATCTTTCCGCGGTTCACGCGCTTCAGCAGTTCAGCCTTAACTTTGTCCTCGCAATACGAGAGACTTCTGGGCATCTTCACGGATATATCCGCGAACCTGTTGTTGACCGAACGGATCTCGACCGTGATATCCGAGTCGTCTATATGCATAATGGATCGGCCGTAGCCGGTCATGCTCATGATCATATGCTGTGATCTCCGTTTCTGTAAGCTGAGCTTTGGAACGATCCCTTCCGGGAAATGATCAGATGTGCAGAGTCTTGCCGTTTCTGTCGATGTGGTCTGCGTCTATCCCCAGCTCCTTATCGCGCCTCTTCTCGAAGAACTTGGTGGCGACCTGCGGGAACTGAGCGTAGCTCAGGACGTCCTCATCGCTCTTGGCGTACTGCTCGCACTCCTTGCGGAGCTTGTCCATCTCGGGCTCGAGCAGATCAGCGGGACGGCATGTGATAGGCTCCTCATCGCCGATAATGCTCTTCCTGAACTCGGGATCGATGGGAGCGGGGGTCCTGCCGTACTCTCCCCTGACCAGACCCTTGAACTCCTTTGTGACCATGCTGTATCTCTTGCCGTTGATGACGTTGAGAACAGCCTGTGTGCCGACGATCTGGGATGTGGGGGTGACGAGCGGAGGATATCCGGCGTCTTCACGGACGCGCGGCACTTCCGCGAGCACTTCGTCGAGGAGGTCTTCCTTGCCGGCTTCCTTGAGCTGGCTGAGGAGGTTGGAGAGCATTCCGCCGGGCACCTGATAGAGCAGTGTGTTGGCGTCAACTCCGAGGACCTTGTGGCTGAGGCGTCCGTTATCTACGTATTTCTGTCTGAGCGTTGCGAAGTATTCGCGCACTTCATTGAGTTTGTGCAGGTCGAGTCCGGTGTCGTACTCCGTTCCCTGAAGGGCGGCTACGAGGGACTCCGTCGCCATGTGAGACGTTCCCATGGCAAGAGGAGAGATAACAGTGTCGATGATATCCGCGCCGGCTTCCACGCCCTTGAGTATCGACATGGACGCGAGTCCGGAAGTGTAGTGGGAGTGGATATCAATCGGGATGCTGACCGTCTCCTTGAGTTTCTTCACGAGGTCATAGCAGGCATACGGTGTGAGCAGTCCCGCCATGTCCTTGATGCACAGGGAGTCGGCGCCCATGCTCTCCAGTTCCTTTGCATACTGGGCGAAGTAGTCGTTGTCGTGCACGGGGCTTATGGTGTAGGAGATGGCGGCCTGGACGTGGGCGCCTTCCTTCTTGGCTGCGTTGATGGAAGCTTCCAGGTTGCGGGGATCGTTCAGCGCGTCGAAGATGCGCATGATGTCGATGCCGTTCGCAACTATCTTCTGGACGAAATAAGAGACAACATCGTCTGCATAGTGTCTGTATCCGAGCATGTTCTGTCCGCGGAACAGCATCTGCATCTTGGTGTTGGGCATCTCTTTCTTTATGCGTCTGAGACGTTCCCAGGGATCCTCGTCAAGGAAGCGCAGGCAGGTGTCAAATGTGGCACCGCCCCACATCTCCACGGCATTGTATCCGACCTGATCCATTGTGGACAGGATGGGAGGCATCTCGTCAAGTGTCATACGCGTGGCGATCAGCGACTGGTGAGCGTCGCGGAGCACCAACTCATTGATCTTTACTTTAGCCATCTGCACTCTACCCCTTAACCGATAACAACGAGGGTGTCTCCGGCGTTGACCATGTCGCCCTTGGAGACGCCGATACCGGTGATGGTCCCGTCCAGAGCTGCTACGATGTCGTTCTCCATCTTCATGGACTCGAGAACGATCAGCTTGTCGCCGACTTTTACGGTGTCGCCAACTGCTACGCAGACATCGACTATGCTGCCGGGCATGGGGGCTCCGACCTTGGTTCCGTCAGCGGGAAGCGCGGCGGGGGCGGCTGCAGGTGCAGGAGCCGGAGCGGGTGCGGGTGCGGCTGCGGGAGCTGCAGGCGCTGCGGCAACGGGAGCTGCGGGGGCGGATGCGCCGGTCTCTTCAACGGCAACATCATATGTAACACCATTGACTGTTATATTGAAACGTTTCATTCTTCGATCCTCCGATATTAATATGGCATATTGCCGTGTTTTCTTGAAACATTGGTGACGCGCTTGGGTGCGAGCATATCGAGCGCTGCGGAGACGGCGGAACGGGTGTTCTCAGGCGCGATGACCTTGTCGATTATACCGTTCTCGAAAGCCTTTCCGGCAGATTCCTCTTCTGCCGCGTACTGTACCGCGAGTCTTTCTATATCGCTGTCCTTCTCTATCCTGTCCGGCCACATGACCGCTACAGCTGCTTTGGGAGCGAGCTCGCCGATGACGGCGCCGTCCCATGCAAGGCGGAGATCCGATGCGGACTTTCCGCAGATCACCGAGAAGAGAGAACCTATGGCATTTCCGGTGACCACAGTGACCTTGACTGTCGTCGCCTGGGAAAGAGTGTGGGCGAGGATGGCTGCATTCCTGATCCCGCCGTTCATGTCATTGTCGGCGGATACGAGGAATCCTTCGCTGTCGAGGAAAGTCACGACAGGAAGCGAGAATGCATCGCACAGCTGTGCGAGGCGGGAGATCTTGAGGCTGTCGTTCCTGCATACGCGTCCGCTGACCGATACGACGCCTACCGGGCTTCCGAGCACAGTGGCGAGATATGTCCTGGACGAGAGACCTTTTCCGGCGAACAGCTCGATCTCACTGCCTGCGTCCACGGTTCCGAGGACCGCATCTTCTGCCGGGGCCTTCTCGGGCTCGGAGAAATCGCAGAAAGGAGGAGCTTCCAGATTGTTGCTGGGAAGCATTCCGACCAGCTGTCTTGTCTTTGCGAAGAGATCCTCTTCCCCGTCGCAGACGACTGCGGCAGCCGATGCCTTCTGCGCGTATTCGGCGGTGCCGGCTATCTTTCTTGCGTCGGAGTCCGAAAGATCGTTAAAGGGAGCTGTGAGGAAGAATTCCGCTTTGCTTTCCATGAGACATACGTCCGCAAGCGAAGCGCATACCGATTCAAAACCTCCGCAGGTTCCGGCCACTACCGCGATCTGCGGGACTACTCCTGATACTCTTGAGCAGCGATGGAGAAGTTCGGCGCAGGCGTCCAGCGTGAGGCCGCCTCCCTGAAGATCAACACCCTTGCTGTCATATACCGCCACTACCGGTGATCCGGTCTTTTCCGCGAGGTCATACACCTTTGAAAGTTTGCCCGCTGTGGCAGTGCCGAATGCTCCGCATCCGCCTTCTACGTAGGCAAACGCTGCGGTGCCGTAAATGGTGCCGTGAGCGATCCTTGCTCCCGTGTCGGCGGAACCGTCGAGCAGTTCGTAAGCTCCGTCATCGAACAAGAGCGACAGACGCTTTAAGGCGTCAAGTTTCTGCTGTTTATCAGCCATCAAAATACCCTTCTTTCATTGCTCTCTTATAAAAAGCCCAAATTATAATCAATATACATTAAATGCCTGTTTTTTTCAACATGGAAAATGCTTCTCCGGCTACCTTCAATGTCATCTGAAGCACACCTTTTTCTCTCCCGGAGGAACTCATGCGTGCCTGCTGGTGGTATACTCAATGCGGGAAGAAAACAGACTGCGGAGGGATTCGGGAATGGAGATAAGCAGAGACACAAGACTGAAGGATGTGATAAAGACTGCCTCAGGGCATGATATCATTGCAAGACTGCTGTATTCCCTGGGTCTGGATCTGGACACGGTCAGGAAGACGCCGCTGGGCCTGCTGAAGGTCAGCGCTCTCAAAAGGCTCAGTCTGGGAAAACTGAGCGGCGACTCCGTCGACGCTCTTATCGAGATCCTGAACTCGCTTAGCGACGACGAACCCTCTGAAGACGGAGAGATAAGGCAGGAATGGTGGAAGGAGGCCGTGTTCTATCAGGTCTATCCCCGCTCCTTCCGCGACAGCAACGGAGACGGCGTGGGAGATATCCCGGGGATAATAGAGAAACTGGGCTATATCAAATCTCTCGGCGTTGACGCGATCTGGTGTTCCCCGTTCTTTGACTCGCCAAATGCAGACAACGGATACGACATCCGCGATTACAGGAAGATCATGGCGGAGTTCGGCACGCTGGACGATGTAAAGAGGCTCATAGAAGAATGCCACAAGAGAGGCATGAGGCTCATAATCGACCTCGTCATGAACCACACCTCGGACGAGCACGAATGGTTCAGAAAGGCACTTTCCGGCGACGGGAAGTACGCGGATTACTATATCTGGAAGGATGAACCCAACAACTGGACATCCTTCTTCTCCGGTCCGGCGTGGAGATACTTCCCCGAGACCGGGAGATATGCGCTGCATCTTTTCGCAGACAAACAGATGGACCTCAACTGGGACAACCCCGAAGTGCGCAGAGAGATGTACGACATCGCCGACTTCTGGCTTGGCCTGGGCGCAGACGGTTTCAGACTGGACGTTGTGAGCTTCATTTCCAAGGCGGAAGGCCTTCCCGACGGCGATCCGACAGTCGGCAAGCTTATCTCCTTTACAGGTATAGAACACTATTTCCACGGCCCTCATCTCGATGAATATCTCAGGGAATTCAACCGCGAGGTGCTGGAGCCTCACAAGGCGTACACCGTTGGCGAATGTCCCGGGAACGGCATCAAGATGTCCAGGATGATCACGGGAGATGACAGAGGAGAACTGTCCCAGCTGTTCTCCTTTGACCACATAGACAACCCCGGGAAAAAGAGATTCGATGTCTACGAGCTCGATATGAGGAAGATGATGCCGGAGCTGCTGAGATGGCAGACCGAGTACTCGGATCATTGCTGGCCCACCCTGTTCTTCGACAATCACGACAACCCCAGGATGTGCTCAAAGATAGACCACGAGGGCAGGTATCATGACGAGATAAACAAACTTCTCGCCACCATCCTCCTGACGATGAAAGGGACTCCGTACATCTATCAGGGCAGCGAGATAGGTATGACGAACTATCCGTTCAGCGATATCTCGCAGTACAGGGACATAGAGTCGCTGAACTTCTATAAAGAGCACACCGGAAGCGGCATGCCGGAGAAAGAAGCGCTCAAGAGACTTCTCTACGGCTCAAGAGACCATGCGAGGGTACCCATGCAGTGGGACGGAAACCTCAATGCCGGCTTCAGCGATGCGGAACCGTGGATCGCTGTGAATCCGGATCATGAAAAGATCAACGCAGCTGATGAATACTTCGATCCCGACTCTGTGCTGAACTACTACAGATACATGATCGGACTCAGGAAAGATCACCGGAAGACACTGATCTACGGATCTTTCAGAAAGATCGGTTCCGGGAAGGATGTCCTGGCCTTCGTCAGAGAGGCCAACGAGAGATTCACCGTAGTCGTCAATCTCACCGGCAGGACAGTCAGGCGGCCGGAAGGCATACTCGGAGACAGGATAATCTCAAACTATAAAGACACCTCTGAGAAACTGAGACCTTACGAAGCAGAAGTGTATTTCAGCAGGGTCTGATCAAAAAAGATGAGAGAGGCTGCCGGAAAACGGCAGCCTCTCATGCTGTATAAACGTCTTTATTTGCCCTCTTTGGACCCGGTCGCGTTCCTTCTCAGTCCCGCTATCTCCGACGGTTTGAGCTGGCGGTATTCCCCCGCTCTGAGCTTTCCCAGCGTCAGAGGTCCGATCGCAGTCCTCTTGAGCCTGGTAACGCTCAGCCCGACCGCGTCGCACATCCTTCTGACCTCGCGGTTATGTCCTTCCGTGATGATGATCTCGATTGTGCCTTTTGACGATCCGTCGCCGCCCGTGACCCTTACCCTGGCGGGCTGGGTGACGAAACCGTCATCCAGTTTGACTCCGGCAGCCAGATCCACTAACTGTTCCTCGGTCGGATACGGCTCGACGCTCACGCGGTAGCTCTTTGTGATCTTTCCCGACGGGTGCGTCAGCAGGTTGGTGAACTCACCGTCATTGGTCATGATCAGAAGCCCTTCCGAATCCTTGTCCAGCCTTCCGACCGGATAGAGCCTCACTTCCTCGTTCTCCATCAGCTCCGCGACTGTCTTGTCGGCATGGGAATCTCTGAGGGTAGTGACATATCCCCTGGGCTTGTTGAGCATGAAATACAGTTTCTGGACTTTTTTCTGAAGGTGCACCCTTCTGCCGTCCACATGCAGAACATCCTTTGCCGGGTCCATCTTGGATCCGGGTCCCGCTCTGCGTCCGTTGACGGCTATCCTTCCTTCCGCCAGCAGTTTATCCGCTTCCCTTCTGGAGCAGAAACCCTGCGCGGACAGTACTTTCTGAATTCTCTCTTCCATTGGAACCACCGGTCACTGCGCATCCGCAGGATCAGTCCTCATCCTTCTTATCCGTGTTCTTTCCGGTCAGCTTGGAGATCCTGTCGACAAGATCCGGAAGCGTCCTCACGAAGTTGTCTGCGGTGCTGCCTATGGTATCCAGCTGCATGATCTTCACACTGTCGCCCTGTGTTACAAGGAATGCTATGGGAGTGATGGTGACGCCGCCGCCCACTCCGCCGCCGAACATGTCGGCCTGCTTGCTGCTGGGAAGATCGGATCCACCGGAAGCAAACCCGAATGAGACCCTGGATACAGGAACGGTGGTGCTGCCGTTGGGAAGAGTGATGGGCTCGCCTATCACTGTTCCGGTATCCGTCAGAGCCCTGATCTTGTTGAGAGCGACCTCTGTGAGAAGATTTACTCCGCGTTCAGTTGACATTCTTTTTTCCTCCTCTGTTCAGCAGGTTCCTGACCAGCTCGAACAGATATCCGAGCAGGAAGCCAAGCACCAGCAGAATCACTATAAGCGGCTGCACCGATATGCTGCAGCTTAATCTTTCTTTGGGTGGTTCGGAATCGTCAAAACAGGGATAAACTGTCACATCCCCGTATGTGACGTTCTTTCCGAACAGGTAGTTCAGTGTATTCATGAAGTTTCCGATAAGGGACCAGTGGATACCGCTTCGGAAACCTATAGACGCGGGATCAGAGCCTGTGACGCTCACTGTGATGGACACATCCCTCACCTTCACAGCCTTAAGGAGCATCCTGACCAGCCAGTAGCCCGGTCTGAACAGCGGAGAGACGAAGCGCATGATCTTCTCTATCGTTTCAGACAGAGTCGCCTCCTCTTTCTCCTTCTTTTTCTTTCTCTTCTTTTCCGGTTTCTTTTCCTCCGGTGCCGGCGCAGGAGCGCTTTCCGATACCGGTTTCTCAGACTCTGAGACATGAGCAGCCGTCGTGACGGTGTCGTCTTTCTCTTCTTTCTCAGCCTTCTTTTTGGGGCTCAGCCTGAACCGGAAAAAGATATATTTCAGATCAGCTGTAAGCACCGCGTCCTGCCAGAGCAGATCCAGCCGCACCGGGAAGAGCAGAAGTATGAGAAGCAGCCATCCCAGCACAGCGAAGACGATCTTCAGGATCCTGAAAAACAGTTTCATTCGAGAGTCAATTCCTCGTACTCCTCTTCCTCCTCGGGAGCGTCAAGCACCGTCTCACCGTGGAGCGGAGGAAGATCCTCGAGGGACGTGAGACTGAAGCATCTCAGGAAGTTGTCTGTGGTCACGAAACTCACCGGTTTTCCGGGAAGATCGAGCCTTCCGGCTTCCTCCACGAGATTCCTCGAGATGAGCGTTCCGAGGGCTGACGAACTGTCCACGCCTCTGATCTCATCTATGAATGCCCTGGATACGGGCTGGTTGTATGCGATTATGGACAGGACCTCCATCGCTGCCTGCGACAGAGGAGTGTTTCTTCTGTTGTCCAGTGCTCTTACGATGAAGTCCGCATATTTCGGGCGTGTGGACAGCTGATATCTGTCCTCGAATCTGAGCAGGCACAGACCTGATTCTCTTGCGTCGAGGTCCTGTGAGATCTCCGCGAGAAGATTGAGCACGGTGCCTGTTTCTATACTTAGGGAGTCAGCCAGTTTCTGAGCCGATACCGGTTCTGCTACAGCGAACAGGACTGCTTCCAGCGCTGATCTGTAATAGTTATTGTCCATCTGCCGTGTCCTCCCTTCCCTCTTTTGTATTAACCGTTCCGTCGTCGGAGACGGTTATCCTTCCGTCGCGTATCAGTTCCAGTATTCCCAGGAACGTGGCGACCGTTTCGCTCTTGCCGGACGAATTCCGGAAAAAGTCGCTTATGTGTCTGCCGTTCTTCCTGCGCAGCGCTCCGAGTATGCTCACCACCCTGCTGCTGACCGAGACGACCGGCGCTGTGACGATGGGCTCGAACCTGCTGAGGTCCGTCTCCCGCGGAGCTCTTCCCTGGACGATGTGGTAAGCGCTGAGCAGATCCAGAGGATCGTGTTTTCTGGAATACTCCGTGCTGAGTTTGATCTTCATTGGCTGCCGCACGAAGAAGTTCACTCCTTCCGACATATCGCGCAGCTTGGCGGCGGCCTCCTTGCAGAGAGAATACTCTATCAGTCTTCCGGTAAGTTCTCTTGTCAGTTCCTCTTTCTCCTCCTCCCTCGGGAGAAGGGCGATGGACTTCATGTAGACCAGCCTCGCGGCCATCTCTATGAATTCACTGGCAGACTCAAGTTCTTCCGGACCCACGCTCCCTATGAAGTCGAGGTACTGGTCGATGAGCTCGTAGATGTGTATATCCAGCAGGCTCATCTTGTGTACCGACAGCAGGTGGAGCAGCAGATCCAGAGGGCCTTCGAAATCCTGGATGTGATAAGTAAGTTCCTGCACGGCAGATGATTCCGTTCATATGATCCGGACCGTATCGCGGTCCGTCAAAACAATTATATTTTACGGGAGTATCGATTACAACTTGAATGCGATCAGCGCTGCAGTGCGAAGCATATCTTCCGGACAAAGAAAAAACCCGCAATTACTGATAATCACGGGTGATGATTTCTTTCTCTTCAGCTTAACGCACTTTACAGATGATGACCTCAGATAGCTCTGGTAACTTTCCCGGAGCGGAGGCAACGGGTGCAGGCGTAGACGTGGGTCGGTTTTCCGTCGACTATCGCCTTGACGCGCTGAACATTGGGCTTGTAAGTACGGTTAGAGCGTCTGTGGGAATGGGAAATCTTGATGCCGAAACGGACTTCCTTTCCGCAAAAATCACATTTTGCCATTAGCTGCACCTCCCTTTGCTGATTTTTGTCACGCCGATTATTCTAACAAATACAAAAAACAAATGCAAGACTTATTTTCAAATGCCGTGAACTGCCTTTCCGGGACCGTTTCAGCGGCTCATCCTCATCGCGGCCCTCAGCATGGCGAGCCTGGAAGCTGCAAGGCTTATGCCGCCCTGCATATAGGCCACATAGGGCTCTCTGAGAGGACCGTCGCAGGACAGCTCTATCGACGAACCCTGGGTGAACGCTCCCGCTGCCATGATTATCCTGTCATCATAGCCCGGCATGTCATCCGGCACCGGAGCGGCAAAACTGTCAACCGGCGAGGAAGCCTGTATCTCCTCGCAGAGAGCGATCAGGTTCTCCGGGCTCTCCGTCTCGATCGACGTGATGATGTCGTTCCTGGGCTGATCATATGCCGGCACCGCAGTATATCCTATCTCTTCGAACAGCGCAGCGGCGTAGATGGACGACTTCTTGGCCTCGCAGGTAACATGAGGCGCGAAATAGAGTCCGAGATAGAAATCTCTCATCCCGGAAGGCACGCTGCCCAGTTCCCTTCCTGTTCCAGGCGCAGTCAGGCGGTGCGCGCATCTCTCCACCAGATCCGCTCTTCCTGCTATGTATCCTCCGGTCGGAGCGATGGCTCCGCCGGGATTCTTTATAAGCGAGCCCGCCATAAGGTCTGCACCGTGGAGGACCGGCTCCTCGACGTCGGTGAACTCTCCGTAACAGTTGTCCACCAGGATCACCGCACTGCTGTTCACAGATCTGACGGTATCGGAGATCTTCTGTATGTCATCCAGGGAGAAAGCTCTTCTGGACTCATACCCTCTGGAGCGCTGTATATGCACCACATCGGCATGAACTGCCTTTTCAGCGATGCCTTCATAGTCCGGTTCACCGTTTTTGAGCGGCACCTCATCATAATCTACGCCGAATTCCTTCAGCGAACCGTATCCCTCGCCGGTCAGTCCTATCACCGGCTGCAGCGTATCATAGGGTCTCCCGGTGGCCGCGAGAAGCTTGTCTCCCGCTCTGAGAAGCCCGAAAAGAGCTACTGTCAGAGCATGTGTGCCGCTGAGTATATGAGGTCTGCAGAGCGCGTCTTCCGCGCCGACGCAGTCGGCGAATACTCTGTCGAAGGTATCTCTTGCCGTATCTCCGTATCCGTATCCTGTGGACTGTCCCAGATGCTGCAGCCCTACCCTGTTCCTGATGAAGGAATCAAGCACCTTGAGCTGGACGGCATCCCTCACCTGATCGCAGGCGGAAAAGAGATCACGGCACCTGTCCATGATCTTCCCGTCGAGCTCGCAGTATTCCTTTGTGATGCCGTATTTTTCGAACAACATGTCAGACAAGATCCTCTACCAGTGATTTGAAGTGTCTTCCCCTCTCCTCGAAGTTGGAGTACATGTCGAAACTTGCGGACGCGGGAGAGAACAGGACCACATCGCCCGCTTCGGCTATCTGCCTCGCCATGCTGACGCACTGGGGAACGTTTTCGAGCCTCTCTATCCTGATGTTCCCGGAGTATCCGTCGCAGCTGCGGAGCTCGCGCTCTATCGCATCCGCCGTGTCTCCGCAGAGCAGGACGGCTTTGACACCGTTTTTGATTATCTCAGGCGCAAGAGGAGCATACGAGATCTTCTTGTCGTATCCGCCGGCTATGAGGACTATAGGTTCTTCAAAGGATCTGAGTCCCGCGATGGTCCTGGTCGGAGAGGAAGCTATGGAATCATTGTAGTAATCGACTCCGTCAAGAGTTCTCACGAACTCTATCCTGTGCTCCACTCCGGTGAAGTCGCTGACCGTCCGCTCGAACACTTCGTCGGACACTATTCCCTTTACCGCGCAGTAGGCCGTGGAGACGTTCTCCTTGTTGTGCTCGCCCCTGAGCTTTATCTTCCTGAGATCCATGACCTCATGTTCCACACCGTTGTCTGCGCTTATGAGTTTTGAATCACTGCTTACATATGCGCCGTTGCAGACTCTTCCGTATCTGCTGAACCATCTGACCTCGCCTCTGGCCTCACCTGCCATCTGCACGGTGATGTCGTTGGCGGCGTTGAACACCGCGACGGAATCACTGTCCTGCCAGAGATAGATGTTCTTCTTGGCTCCGACGTACTCATCCATGTCCTTATGATGATCCAGATGGTTGGGAGTGACGTTGGTCACCACCGCTATGGAAGGGCTCTTTCTCATGGAGATCAGCTGGAAACTGGAGAGTTCCACGACAGCTATGTCTTCCGGCTTTACATCATCGATGACCGGGAACAGAGGAATGCCTATGTTCCCGCCGAGGTGCACGGTGAATCCCTGCGCCTCCAGCGTCTTTGCTATCAGCGTGGTCGTGGTGGTCTTCCCGTCGCTTCCGGTGACGCCGATTATCCTGCAGGGGCAGTGGTCGAAGAAGCTCTCCATCTCGGAAGTTATCTCCACACCGGCCGCTATCGCGTCCTGTATCTCGGGTTTGGTCCAGTCTATTCCGGGAGTCCTGAAAATGAGGTCGGCTTCTCTCAGATGGCTGAGATACTCCTCGCCGAGGCACATGGATACTCCTAGGGAAACGCATTCCCTGCCGAAATCTCCCAGCTGACTGAGGCTCTTGCGGTCGCAGAGAGTGACCGCGGCGCCTTCTCTGACGAATCGTCTGATGAGCTCTTTATGGCTGATTCCGGCCCCCAGGAAGAACACCTTCCTGCCCTTGAGACTGCTGTAATAGTTTCTGAGATCTTCTGTCATGGCAATACCCGTTATCTTTCTATCTCAACAGCGCCGTATCTTCTTATGCCCGAGATAAGCACGCTGTTCTCTCCGAACACTTCCGTGAACCTGCGGCTGAATTCCTGCACCATATCATTCGGCACGAACGCCTCAGCGGTCCCCGCGAATCCTCCGCCCTGGACCCTGCAGGCTCCCCTTCCGTCCAGAAGATGCTTTGCGTAAGCGATGCTGAACGCGAGGCTCCTGTTTGATGGATCCTCCGGAGACACGTTCTCCAGGACCTGCTGGGAAGATGCTCCGGATTCGTTGATCAGTCTGAGGAACTTATCTATATCCGATGCCTTCAGCGCGTCTTTCTCCTGCACCGCGCGCCTGTCGTCGTCAAAGAAATGCATCGCCCTCATAAGAGCACGGTCGCTTACTTTTCCCCTGAGTCTGCCGATATTGCTGTAGAAATCATCGGGGGCCACTTCCCTCAGATAGTCCTTCCCCAGAGCCTTAGCAACAGTAAACATCTCCGCCGGAATGGACGCATACTGATCGGTCAGCGAGGCATGGCTTCCCTTCGAGTTGAGTATGCA
>JAFYZY010000107.1 GCA_017548485.1 Oscillospiraceae bacterium
AGTGTAAATGTGGGTCACGAATCTGTCGCCTTCCCAGGTCATGGACAGGATGTTGTGGCCGGAATAATAAGTCACATAAGGCAGATCTGCCTCCATCAGCAGTTCAGTCTCTCCGGTCTCTATGTCGAACAGGTCGAATCTGTAGCTGCTGCTCGGTGAGAAAGCGTCATTCTGCTGAGTTCCGCTTGCTTTCCCGGTGCGGAATACTATACAGTTGTTGAATCCGCCGATAACTGTCTGATCATTATCAAAGGTATAAACTGTCTTCGCTGTTCCCGCGTCAACATCGATCTCGACCAGCTCCCTTGATTCTCCTTTGCGAAGTGGAATGTACAGCTTGCTCCCCTTGGTTTGGATATAGTTTCTGTCGAAGTAATCCTGAACATATCCGGGGAGCCTTACGACCTCTTCCTTTGTGGAGCCGTCCGGTCTGATCCTGTTTATCACGAAGCCGCCATCCATGGAGAAGGACATCGTGAGCAGACAGTCCCTGTTGGAATCACTGAGCAGGGTCTCCGAGTCGCTTACAAAGGATCCGCTGAGCCTCTTCTGGGTATTTGTCGCGGTATCCATGAACACAACAGACGAAGCCCATGAACCTGAATCGGCGTCGAACTGATGCAGATAATAGACTCCTTCCGGAGTGGAAACTGTCCACTGACCGAATGCCCCTCCGAGCGCGCTCTGCATCTGTCCCCTCTTTCCGGAGACAGGGGCTCCACCAGATGATCCGCTGTATCCCGACCCTGAGGAATTACCTGACGAAGTAGGTTCGAGATTTGCCGGTATCTTTCCATTGAATGCGCAGGACGCCAGCATAAGCATACACACCAGCGCTGCGAATACCGATTTCATTCTGTTCGCGTTCTTGAAACGCAGAACATTCTTTATTCTTTCGTTCACGTTTGAACCTCCAAAATCTATAGAGCCTGCTACGAGAGTTTTTCTCTCCGTGGCAAAGCTCAGAAGCGCATCGCTATAAGTTGTCCTTAGATCTCTCTCTCCGGAGATGACATGTTCATCGCAGCTCATCTCCATGTCCTTGATCATGAGATAATATGCTATCCAGCACAGAGGGTTCATCCAGTGTATGCAGAGCAGGCAGAATGACAGAGCTCTGATCCACTGGTCTTTTCTCTGTATGTGGTATTCCTCGTGCGCTATCGACATCTCAAGATACTTATCATCCGAACTGAACGGAACATATATGACCGGATCGATAAGTCCCATCAGGAAAGGCGACTTTATGTCTGCCTGTCTGATATTGTCGCGCAGCGGCACAGAAAACCTGAGTTCTTTTCTCATCCGCAGGTATTTGATCAGCGCGTATGTCAACAGAACAATGATCCCCATGATCCAGACGACAAGCAGTACCTTGCCCGGATCTACCTTTGCAGCTGCCGGCACCACACTTTCTGACGGGGCAGTCGCTACAGGCGTATTCAATGCGGGCGGAGAAAATGTCTCCTTGATCGCCTCTGTGACTTCCGGGGCCCCGACTTCTATCGGACTTGCATTATTCTGAGTTTCTGTCCCAGATGAGACCGGAACCGATGAAAGGTCGATTATGACATCCTCCCCTTTCTTAAGGGAGAAGTTGAAGATACTGAACACCGAGCTGAACGAGAACGGACAGCACAGGCGGAACAGCACCACTGACCAGAGATAATAAGAGTATTTTTTAGGATAATTCCTTAGCAGCATCCTGAAGACGATGACTGCCGCTATTACATAGCTGGCAGTGATGCTCATCTGCAGGACCAGCCTGAACAAAGATGACATCATTTCACCTCCTGTAGGAGTCGATCAGCTTCTTGAGTTCTTCGGCTTCATCTTCAGAGATAGTCTTGTCTCCGAGAAAAGCTGCGATAAAACTCGGGAGGGATCCTTTGAATGTATTGGAGATGACTGATTCGCTCTCCCTTGCCAGGATCTCTTTCCTGCTGAACAGAGAGTTAACAACTGAACTGTTGTTGGCAACGAGACCTTTTTCCTGAAGCCGCTTGAGCATCGTATAGGTCGTCGACTTCTTCCATTCAAACTGTTCATGACACAGCTGAACGAGCTGTGCCGAACTCACCGGTTCATTGTCCCAGATGAGGGACAGAAAACGGTATTCCATCGTTCCAAGACTCTTGTATTCCATGACCTGCTCCTTGCGCCTTTAGCGAAATATTGTGTTTTTTAGACTAGTCTATTACAGTAGACCACCATGGACATTTTTAGTCTACTGTGTTAGACTAAGTTTGTCAACAACTTTTTTATGAATTTTCTTGAAGCATTCGTTTCTCAAAGGAGCAAGTATGCTAACAGACAGAAGAATCTGTAGGTGTTATACCGTCCTGGCAGTCCTGATTTTGATGCTCGCAATGGTCTCATGTGCAGGAAAGAAAAGTGCACCTGATCCTCAACCTGTTCCCTCTGGAGAACCAGTACCTGCCGCCAATGAAAGCGGAGACTCCGAAGCGCCGGAAGGCGGTCAGGCAGAAGATATCGGAGATATGATCACTAATCTAAGGATCATACTTGATTCTCTGAACGAAAAGCGGAAGAACGGAATGGCCAGCGTTCCGGTTGAACAGACTATTCCCGGCAGGAGAACCATGATGGTCCCAGTGGAAGATCTGGTTATGGTCAGCAGGCTTTATGACGAGTATAAACACCTCGGAATTGATCTAGTGGCGCAAACCGGCAACAAAGTCTATGCCGCATATGATGGGTTCGTCGCTGATGAAGGCTCTGATGAGATACTCGGTAATTATGTTATCATCGAGCACGGAGGCGGCATAATGACCGTGTATTCACATCTCAGCAGTTTCATTGCCGAGGTCGAAACGTATGTGAAGCTGGGAGATGTAATAGGCTATGTCGGAAGCACCGGACAAGCGACCGGCACACACCTGGATTTCAGGGTGCTTGTCGACGGGGCCGAGACAGACCCCGAGCCTTTCCTCAATGTGCAAATACAGAATCCTAATGCCTAACAGAACAAAGACCGCCTGAAATTAATATGTACCCCCTTTCTTGGACAAACCCAAGAAAGGGGGTTTTATCATGATTAACACTGATTCACATTGTTCTTTTCCGATAACAGCGTTTA
>JAFYZY010000108.1 GCA_017548485.1 Oscillospiraceae bacterium
CCGCCTGGAGATAATAGTGAGCCTTCCCCCGGGGAATTATGACAGATTCGACATAGAGACCAGCAGCGGCAGCATCGACGTGTCGGAAGGATTCACCGTCACCGACGCGGTGCTTGAGGCGTCCAGCGGCGCCATCAGGTGCAGCGCGGACGTCAGAGGTCAGCTGCTCAGCACCACATCAAGCGGAAGCCAGTACCTGGAGAACGCTTCCTGCCGCAAGATCCGGGCGAAGTCCTCCAGCGGATCCGTCAACGCGGAGAACCTGCGCGGCGAAGATATGGAGATCGAGGCCAGCAGCGGCAGCGTCAGGCTCACCGACGTGGTCGCGGACAAAGATCTGCGTATCGAAACGTCCAGCGGCTCCATCAGGCTGGACAGATGCGACGCCAGAGACATTAACATCAAGGCCAGCTCTGGCTCCGTCAAGGGCAACCTGCTCACCGGAAAGGTTTTCAAGGTAAAGACCGGCAGCGGCACGGCGAAGTATCCCGAGGACGGCAGCAACGGCAGCTGCACCGTCACCACGACCAGCGGCAGCGTGAACATCACGGTTGAACCATAAGTATCTGATCCATGTTCAGGAGCATTCTTAAAGAGAGGAAAACAGCCAAAGTTCTGCTCTGGCTGTGTTTTCTCGTATATATCGCCTGGATCCTGAAGATCACGGTGTTCCGTTCCGACTTCGGGACGCATGAGCTGTTTTCCGGCGAGATAAACTGGAGCATAATGCATAATTACGCTCTCATAATCGGCAGGGGATACCCGGACATAGCGGCGTTCTATTTCTTCGGGAACATCGCGGTGTTCATACCCTTCGGGATATTCCTGGTGGTCCTGCTGGACCGCTCCTTTGGGAGATGCGCTCTGGAGGGATTCCTGTTCTCGCTGGCTATAGAGACCGCGCAGTTCGTCTTCGGGGTGGGTTTCTCCGAGACGGACGACGTCATTCTCAACACCGCGGGCGTCATCCTGGGATGGTGCCTCGCGGCATTCATACAGAAGAAGGCAGAAGAAAAGCTCTTCCCGGAAGGAAGAGCCACAGAGGAAAAGGAAAACTCATGATACTCGCGGACGCGCACTGCCATCTCGGTTCCAGGCAGTTCGACAACAACAGGGAAGAGGTCCTCTCCCGCATGCTGGAAAACGGTGTGGAGAAGGCCATTCTGATCTGCTGCAGCGAGCATGACCGCCTCGCAAGCATAAGTCTCAGGGACAGATCTCCCGGCTTCAAGCTCGCTCTCGGCATACATCCCCAGGACCTGGAGGACGACGATCCGCAGCGTCTTACAGATATCAGGAAAGCGCTGACAGACAGTCACGCGGACATGATAGGGGAGATCGGTCTGGACTACTACTCCCATCCCCACACGAAGGAGGCGCAGCTGCGGTTCTTTGAGGCACAGATGGAGATGGCCGCGGAGCTGGGACTGCCTGTGGACATTCACTCCCGGAAGGCCAGTCTCGACACTCTCAACATGCTCAAGAGATTTCCCGTCAAGGGCATAATCCACAGCTACAGCGGATCCGCTGAGATGGCGCAGCTGTACATAAAGCTGGGGTACTGCATAGCGTTTGGGGCGAGCGTGCTGTTCCCGAACTCAAGGAAACCGGCGGAGGTAATAAAGAGCATGCCTCTGTACAGGCTGCTCATCGAGACCGACGCGCCGTACCAGAGCCCTGTAAAGGGACACATCCATGAACCTGCTGACGTCAAAGCCATCTATGAGAAGATCAGTGAGATCCGCGGCATAAGCATAGAAGAACTGGCGGCTCAGATCGAGCTGAACTGGGAAACAGTCTTCCGGACCGCGGTTCTATCATAAGGCAGGAGGACGAGATCTTCCTGCATAAACGAATATTCACTTTGAGAGTGAAAATTCACTGAATTAACAGTGAAAAAAGTGAATATTCACTGAATTTTCACCTTTTCACGATCGGAAAAGTGAATTTTCACCTCGTATTGAGATTCACCGGCAAACTCAATTGACATTCCGGTCATTTCCCCAATGCACCGCAAACTAATAATGAGTACAGGTAATGGGTATTACTGAACCTGTACTCATTTTATATTTTGATATAATTTTCAATTCTTTAGACGAGTCCCGGCAGTCATATGAGACTCACTGCAGCAGCGCTGAATCATACACGATCAGGTTGATATACTTTTCCGACTTCTCGTACACGCCTTCTATATGATAGATCACATCATCTGACCTGGTCAGAGTGATCTTTTCTCCTATCTCATACTCTCTGCGGTCCAGCTCGGCACCTTCCAGAGTGCTGCTGGTGACATTGATCTCCAGTGTGCTGCTGGTGACGATTATGCCCTGAGGCTTGCCGGGAAGATACAGATCGAGATCCACTTCGTTTTTGTCCGTGAATACATAATATTCGTCCAGTTTGGAATTGTATCTGACGGTATAGTCGCTGCTCTCCAGGATCAGCATCCTGTCGCCTTTGTTTCCGCCGGACATTAACCCCCAGAGGATGATCAGCACCAGCAGAGCTGCCTTGAAGATCTTGCTTCCGGTGATCTTTTCCAGGGTGATCCATTCTTTGGCTTCCTTGAGTTTGTCCAGCTTTCCCCAGACGGTCCCGTCCCAGGCGTCCTGTCTCTCTTTCTCGGAGAACCCGTTTCCGCAGGAGGAACAGTATTTTGCTGTGATGAGGTTCTCTTTTCTGCAATTCGCGCACTTCATCTCATAGCCTCCTTATACCACGAAGTCTTCCGCGACGTACCAGACGCCATCGATCTCGACCAGGACGAATTTGTATTCTCCCGGCCCCGCGTACTGTCCGTTGCCGTTCGGAACCACGTCGTGCTTGATCATCTCGGCTACATTGTATCCCTGAGAGCGCAGATCCTTTCCCAGGTCAGTGGAGGGATCGTTCAGGACCATGCTGTCACGGTCTATGGAGTAGTCCCACTCCTCCAGACCCTGGTCGTAGATGTACTCGTGCCTACCGGTGCCGTACTGAGAGGGAAGCTGATAGGTTTCCGGCCTCTCCGGGATCTCTCCCTGATAGCCTCCGTTGGCCCAGCCGATATACGGGTCGTCTTCCACTGTCCAGTAGAACACCGATTCCTTGTACAGGTCCACGGCGTCGTATACTTCCTCCCGTATCCTTTCGATCTCCGCTTCGTCGGTGATATCGGTCGTTCCGGATGAAGCACCGGCTACGGGACGCTCCCCGGATCTGACGGTGTCGTAGCTGACGTGAGGCCTGTTCGCGGCAACGTATGTCACTGCGGCTATCACGGTGAGCATCAGGATCAGTCCGTAGAGACGGCTCATGAGCCAGTTCTTTACGATACTGAAAAGGGTGTCGTCTATCTCCCCGCGGATCTTCTCTTTGGTGTTCTTCCACAGGTACACCTTGAAGAGGTTCTCTTTATCATCCTGAACCTTTTTGCATTCAGGGCAGATGAGAGAATTCTCCGCGAGCGGAGATCCGCAGTATATGCAGTATGCCTTGTCAGCCATATATGTTCTCCCGGGTCAAAGTACATTTTAAGTGATGCATAACTGATATCTATTATACAGAAACGAAGAGGCAGGGAAACGGCTTTTTGCATTCCCGCCGGGATCCGGACATGTTTCCGATAGTGTATTTTGCCCAAAGAACATATGTTTTTTTCTGTTTGGCTGAGGCGTGTTTTGGCCTTATACTGAAATCAGAAAAAACCGTATTTCCACAGGAAACTGCCGATAGAAGAAAAGGAGGCAGAAAATGATATACACTGTAACATTCAACCCCGCGATAGACTATGTGGTGCATCTCGACCGGCTGAAGCCCGGCGACATCAACCGCAACGTGTCCGAGGAGTTCCAGTTCGGAGGCAAGGGCATCAACGTGTCCAACGTGCTGAGGAACCTGGGCTTCGAGACTGTGGCGCTGGGCTTCGTGGCGGGCTTCATCGGAGAGGGCTTCGAGAAGGGACTCGCGGAGATGGGCCTCAGGACCGACCTCATCCACGTAAAGGAAGGCATGACCCGCATCAACGTCAAGGTCAAGGCGGAAGAGGAGACCGAGATCAACGGCATAGGCCCCGTCATCACGGAAGAGGACATGGAGGAGCTGTACGGAAAGCTGGACGCCATCGGACCGGACGACGTGCTGGTGCTGTCGGGCTCCATACCGAAGTGCCTGGCAGGCGATACCTACGAGCGGATCATGGCGAGGCTGGACGGTCGCGGCATCCGCATCGCCGTCGACGCCACAAAAGATCTGCTGGTCAACGTGCTGAAATACCATCCATTCCTCATAAAGCCCAACAACCACGAGCTGGGGGAGATCTTCGGGAAGGTCCTTAAGACCGACGAAGAGATCGCGGAGTGCGCTGGGAAACTGCAGGAGATGGGCGGCAGGAACATCCTGGTCTCCATGGCGGGAGACGGAGCCCTTCTGCTGGACGAGAACGGGGAAACGCACCGCATCGGCTGCCCCAAAGGCAAAGTCGTTAACTCCGTAGGCGCCGGCGACTCCATGGTAGCGGGCTTCCTGGCCGGATGGCTGGGGACCGGCGACTACGGCTATGCGCTCAAGCTCGGAACCGCCGCAGGCTCCGCAACGGCGTTCTCCATAGGTCTTGCTGAAAAGCCGCTGATAGACGAGCTTCTCGCTACACTGTAAAAAGGACAAATCAATCAACAGCATATATCCCCAAAAGAAAAGGAGGGAAACCATGAGACTGATCGAACTGTTTTCGCGTCAGGCCACCGATGTTAACTTCAGGGCCGACAACAAGGACCAGGTCATCGACAGACTGGTCGATCTGCAGTTCACCCACGGCAACATCACCGACAAAGAGGTCTACAAGAAGGCCATCTATGCCCGAGAGGAGGAGTTCTCCACCTACGTCGGCAACGGCATCGTAGTGCCCCATGCCAGGACGGAAGCCGTCACGCGCCCCAGCCTTGCGGTTGTGAGGCTTGCAGAGCCCATCCAGTACAACGAGGATGACGACGGGCCCGCTGATTTCTTCTACATGATCGCCGCGCCGATGAACGGCAGCCTGCATGTGGACATCCTGGCGAGACTGATGAACCTGCTGGCAGACGAGGACTTCGTGGAGAAACTGCGCGCGGCAGGCTCGGAAGAGGAGCTTCTGGACCTTATCGACAAGGCGGAGATCGAGCACTTCGGAGACGGCAGCTTCACCGAGGAGGAGATCGCCCAGGCGGAGGATGACAGCCGCTACCGTGTCCTGGCGGTCACCGCGTGTCCCACCGGCATAGCCCACACCTACATGGCAGCGGAGAACCTGCAGAAGGCGGGACAGAACCTGGGAGTGTCCATAAAGGTCGAGACCAACGGCTCCGGCGGCGTCAAGAACCTGCTGACCGCGGAAGAGATCGCGGCCTGCGACGGCATCGTGGTCGCGGCCGACAAGAACGTCGACATGGACCGCTTTGACGGCAAGCCCGTGGTCATCACCCGCGTTGCGGACGGAATCCACAAGCCCGAGGAGCTGATCAGGACCGTCACGGAAGGAAAGGCCCCCGTATATCACGCGCAGAACGCCGGAGGTTCCGCCGAGACATCGGCCGGGCAGAGCGCCGGAAGCGCCTTCTACAAACACCTTATGAACGGCGTCTCCCACATGCTGCCCTTCGTGGTGGGCGGAGGCATACTGATCGCCCTGGCGTTCCTGCTGGACGACTATTCCATTGACCCCAGCAACTTCGGCACCAACACGCCGGTAGCCCATGTGCTCAAGGAGATCGGAGGAGTGGCCTTCGGGTTCATGCTCCCGATCCTCGCCGGATTCATCGCGATGTCCATCGCTGACCGCCCCGGTCTGGTGGCCGGTTTCGTAGGCGGCGCGATCGCATCCGCGGGCACCTCCTTCACCAGCCTTACAGGCAAATCCGCGGCGGTATCCGCCGGATTCCTCGGCGCGCTGATCGCCGGTTTTGCGGCAGGATATATCGTCCAGTGCCTCAAGAAGCTGACCGAGAAGATGCCGCGCTCCATGGACGGCATCCGTCCCATGCTGATCTATCCGCTGATAGGCACGCTGCTCATCGGCCTGTTCATGTTCCTGATCAACCCGGTCATGGGCGCCATAAACACCTGGATCGCCGACCTGCTCAACTCCATGGGCAGCACCTCCAAGGTCCTGCTCGGCGCGGTTCTGGGCGGCATGATGTCGGTGGACATGGGCGGACCCATCAACAAGGCGGCCTACGTGTTCGGCGTGGCGGCCCTCGGCTCCGGAAGGTATGACGTTATGGCGGCGGTCATGGTCGGAGGCATGGTGCCTCCCATCGCCATCGCGCTGTCCACCACCTTCTTCCCGAAGAAGTGGACCGCGGAAGAGCGCAATAACGGCTTCGTGAACTACATCATGGGCCTGTGCTTCATCTCGGAAGGCGCGATACCCTACGCGGCGGCGGATCCCATCCGCGTGATCCCGTCCTGCATAGTCGGCTCCGCGGTAGCCGGAGCGCTGTCCATGATCTTCGGGTGTACCCTGATGGCGCCTCACGGCGGCGTGTTCGTGTTCCCGACGGTAGGCAGCCCGTTCCTTTACATCGTGGCTCTGCTCATCGGCTCCGCGGTCGGAGCCCTGATGCTCACCGCTCTGAAGAAGAATAGGGAATAATACTGATATCCTGAAATAACATATTCGGCCGGTCTCCCGGAATAGGAGACCGGCCGGATTTTTGTCCTCTGTACGTCTCTTATATATTAATGCGTTTTGTGAAGGCAGTGGACATGTCATCATCGGTCGATCCATCGATCTCGGTCAGGATCTCCGCGGCTTCCTCATCAGAGGAATCCTGTACGTTTGCGGTCAGACGGTAGAATGGATCGCGCTTGAGTTCAGCCAGGTACTCCCTGACCGCATTGCTGATCAGATCTGTAACGGACATATTGAATACGCCGGCGACCTGTTTTATGTCAAGGGCTATTGTCTCATCTAATTTAATACTAATAGTTTTCGTTGCCATGACAAACACCTCATTAATCTCCTGTCATCAGCATATACCGTAAAGACAGTATAAACAAGCGATGACGTAATGCTTATGCATAGTTTCGCCTTTTGAGGATTCTGTTAATTCACAATTAGTGACTGGAAGTGCCGTCCCGGCATCCTGTACACTTAAAGCAGAACACAGGAGGTACCGTTCTATGATCAGAGTGGCATTCTACGATTCCAAGGAATACGACATCAGTTCCTTTGAAAGATATCTGGATCCAGAGAGATTCGAGTTCAAGTTCCTTGAGACGAAGCTCAACGCGGACACCGCGGAGCTGGCCAGGGGATATGACGCGGTATGCGTCTTCGTGAACGACACCGTTGACGCGGAAGTCATAGACAGGCTCTACGGATACGGAGTCAAGCTCATAGCGCTCAGATGCGCGGGATACAACAACGTTGATGTGAGGCATGCGTTCGGAAAGATACACGTGGTGCACGTGCCGGCGTATTCGCCCTACGCGGTGGCGGAGCACGCTGCGGCGCTGCTGCTGACCTCCATAAGGAGGATCCACAAGGCCTACAACCGGACCAGGGACTTTAATTTCTCCATAAGCGGACTGACCGGCTTCGACCTGCACGGTAAAACTGCGGGCATAGTGGGAACGGGGAAGATAGGACGGATATTCATCGACATCTGCAAAGGATTCGGCATGAACGTCATCGCCTACGACAAGTTCCCGGCTGAGAACAGCGGCATAGAGTATGTGACGCTGGAGGAGCTCTTCCGGCGCAGCGACATAATATCCCTTCACTGCCCGCTGACCGACGAGACCCTGCACATGATAGACTCGGACGCCATCTCCCTCATGAAGAAAGGCGCGGTCATAATCAACACCTCCAGAGGAGCGCTGATCGACGGAGAGGCGCTGCTGGACGGCATCAAGGCGAGAAAGGTCGGAGCGGCGTGCCTGGACGTCTACGAGGAGGAGGCGGATATATTCTTCGAGGACAGATCCGGCCACATCCTGGACGACGACATCCTTTCCAGACTGATCTCCATGCCCAACGTCATCGTGACCTCACACCAGGCGTTCCTGACGGAGGAGGCGCTTGCCAACATCGCGCAG
>JAFYZY010000109.1 GCA_017548485.1 Oscillospiraceae bacterium
CACCTGATGGCGCCGCTGGACGCCTCAAGCACCGCGTCGGTGACGGTGAATCCTTCCGACACGTCGATGCTGCCGCTGCTGGTCTCTATGTCGAATCTGTCATAATTCCCCGGGGGAAGGCTCACTATTATCTCCAGGCGGATGTTCACCGCGACGCTGCGGGTGCTGCCGCTGCGCCTCTTGATCTTCAGAAGACCGTTCGTGAGGGTGACGTCGTGCAGCATGGTGTCCGCTTCGTAGCATACCACGCTGATCTTCCCGTCTTTTGACGGTATGACGCGGACCTCGGAGGAGCTCGTGTCTATATCAAGTTCCGTGACAGGCCCGTCGAAGTCATAGGTGTTGGTGACGGCATTCGCCCTGCGGATGAAAAGTCCGTCGCAGGATGTGAACAGGACCGCCGCAGCCGCTATCAGAAGCGCGGCCTTGATGAAAGGATGCATGTCGTTATATTCCCCTTTATTGTTATTGTCCTGTGAGCAGAATATCTCACTTCTCAAGAGCTTTGTCTTCCAGTTTCGCGAGATACGGGCAGTACAGCGCCGCAAGCACGATGGAGGCGATGATGTAGGCCCAGTCCGCTATGCGGGAATACCTGGCGAAGACCGCGAACATGTCTATGAGGGAGTGCGCTATGATGACCGGTCTCAGGCTGCCGCTCTTGAGGTATGCCATGGTGAACACGAAGCCCAACGAAGCAGCGAAGACTATCTGGATCAGTGTGGCGATCAGATCCTGATGACCGTTCAGAAGATTTATAATGTGCCCCGCCGCGAAGGTCAGCGCCGCTACTATGGTAGCTTTTTTGACGCCCATGGACGGGATCATCGCCTTGTACAGGAACCCGCGGAAGAGCATCTCCTCCACGAAGCCCACCAGCGCCATAGTGATCAGCGCGAACAGTTTTCCGGGGAGACCGCCGCGGAAGCTGACGCCGCCCCAGAGATTCCCGCTGGTCAAGATCCACATCGGGACGAACCACAGGTACTTCTCCCAGTCCGCCGGCCATCTGTCCAGGCCGTACTTGCTTTCGAGGCTGTTGATCCTGACGAACAGCCAGATGAAGACTGCCAGCGCCGCGATCGCCGCCGTGCAGATGATGCTGGAATCCCCGAAGTTCCCTCTCAGGCTCCCGAACACCACGCAGTATATGACTATCAGGATGATCGCGAACGCCAGTTCGTTCTTCTTATAGAGATCGGATATCGCTTTCATTGATGATATCTCCTTATATCATGCAGCCGGTCTTTCTGCCGGCTGCGTTTTTTCTTATTCAGTAAGCAGGAACTTGTCCCTTTTCCCGAACGCCTCCCCGTAGATCAGCGAGAAGCCGTCTCCCACTATGATGACCGCGTCCGGACACATCACGGCGACGCCGACCGCCTCGGAGAAAGGCAGTTCCAGCAGATCCACCGAGGGCTCCGGAGACAGGATGGTAACCATCTCTTCATGCTCCTTCGCGAAGTCCTCGAACTCCGGCTTTCTCTCCAGATTCGGGCCGTACGCCAGCACCTTTCTGAGGTCGATCAGATCGGGGGTGCCGTGGCAGAACCTGTCCAGTCCCCTGGTCCTCCTGCGGGGCTTCGTGAGCTCCGCGAGCAGTCTGTTCTTTCTGCTTTTGTTCAGAAAGGTCGTTGCGAAGTATTCCTCCGCTGACATTCCGTTGAATTCTCTCATCTTATCTGTGCTCCTCGAACCATCTCAGTGATCCTTCCAGGTACGCGCTGCACCCGAAGCCGCCCTCCACCATGTCATACATGTGGTTTCCGTAGGGTATCGGGACGCTCCACACCGGCAGATCCATCTCGTCCAGCGTGCGCGCAAGCTGAGCCGTGGCCTCCTGCGGCACAAGCGTGTCATGGGTACCGTAGAAGATGCATGTCGCGGGGACCTGTTTTGATACGTGGCTTATGGGATCCAGGCTCTCATAGAGCGCGGGATCCTCCTCCGGCGAGCACCCGGTGTAGGAATAAGTCATCCTGTGGGCCATCTTCCCGAGGATGAGGTCGTCGTTATAGAACATCTCTTCCATGCTGCAGGCCGGGAAATTGACGCTCACGGCCTTTATCCTGGGCAGAGCGACACCGTCGGCCGTCGCCGCGAGATCTCCGCTGTTTATCCTGTAGGAGATGTTGAGAGCCATGCTGGCTCCCGCGGACCCTCCCGTGACGAACAGATCTTCCGCGTTCGCGCCGAACTGAGCTATGTTGTCTCTCACCCAGCCGAACGCCTCCGCCACCTGCGTCTCGGTGAAACCCGCGAGATGCAGTTCCTCAGAAGACAGATCGTAGTCCATGCTGACCACCACGTAGCCGTTTTTCGCGAAAACGTCGGAATAATAGGTATGAGCCGTCCTGTCGCTCTGCACCCAGCCGCCTCCGTGGATATACACCATGACCGGTTTGTCTGTTTTTCCGTCATCTACATAGTAGACGTTGAGATCTACAGGTCCTCTCTCCGATTCCGTGTATGTAAAGGTCTCTACACTTACACCTGAAATATCGGCTTTCTCGGGCCAGAACACGAAGTCCAGCTTGTTCATCTTCAGCTGGAATGCCGCGTATATCACGAGGAATGCCGAGATCAGCAGGCTGACCATCGCCATTACGGCATTCAGCCTCCAGATGCCCTTTTTGCTGTTCCACCGGCCGCTGAGGATCAGCGACAGAAGGAACATGAAGCCGCACAGAGGCAGCCACATATGCATATATGCCACCGTGAAGAAGTTCGACACGCTCCCGAACGCCGGTATGACCGGTATCACCGTCCCCAGCGATATCAGCAGCATCACCAGCATCAGCAGCGTCATCAGGATCCTTATGATCTTTCTCAGCGTCTCCATGATCTTATTCCTCGGTTGTTGCAGAAATGATATTCAGTCGGTTATCTCGGCCCAGATCACCATCTGAGCTCCCTTTGCCTCCGGTATCGGGCAGATGGGATAGCAGTGTATCATCCGTTCTCCGGTTATCAGAGCGACGTCGGTGCCGGCCTCCTTCATCTTATCGACGAGAAGAACGGTATCGGGATAAAGCACCTCCCAGGTGCCGGTGGTCACCGTGACGTGACACGGCACGGAAAGATCCCCGTAGATCGGGCTCACCTTCGGGTCGGTGACCGCCAGATCCCCTGCCCAGACCTCGCCCATCCTTTTCAGTCCGTCTATGCCCAGCATGGGATCCAGTTCGGCGTACTCATCCAGGTCTTTATTGGACATGGTGACGTCCACCCAGGGCGATATCAGGATCAGTTCCTCCGGCAGCTTTTTGCCCAGCTGCCTGAGCTGCTGGACCATGCCCAACGCCAGTCCTCCTCCGGCGGAATCGCCCATCAGCACGACCTTCCCGCAGTCGTTGTAGGCTGTGTAATAGTCGTAGTAGCCCAGGCACGCGCCGTAGGCGTCCTCGCAGGTGTATACCGGCATCTTGGGGTATACGATCAGCACCACCTCGGCTCCGGTCTCCGCCGCGGTGCGGGCAGCCATGGTGGTCTGCTGGTTGTTGGGCTGGTTCACATAGGCACCGCCGTGGAAATAGAACACCGTCTGCTTAGGGTTCTCCTGGTCATTGTATATAAATGCCTGAAGAGCCCCGTATCTTTCTTCCCTCAGCGACACGCCGAACTTGGCCTTGTCGATAACGACAGGCTGCGCGTTCTCCTCCGCCTTGGACTCGATGTATTCGTCGGCTTTGTCGGCGTAGGTGAACTTGTCGCTGCGGTGCTGCAGCACCAGGAACAGGTCCACGAATCCCGCCATGAAGGATCTGTGTCTGATGACTCTGCACCAGAACCAGAATCCTCCGGCTATGAGCAGTACCGCAACAAGCAGCCCCGCGATTATTTTCAGCAATACCTTCTTCACGTTTCCTTCCCTGCTTTCTGTATATGCTTGCATATGATCAGGCACACCGCGCCTGCGGCTGTAAGTGCGGTCCCAGCCCAGAACGAAACTGTCATATTATGGCGCAGCCTGCTGTAAAGATCGGAAGATCCGTCCATCACGCCGAAGTACATCGATCTGTTGAACGCGGCATATATGAGCGCAAGTATTCCTGCTGTGATCAGCGCTATGCTTATGATCTTGAGTGCTTTCTTCAAACTGTTACCTCGCAGACTGTCTTCCAGCTTTTCACCCACGCATAAGATACTTCTTATTCCACTGACACAAAGCGCTGTTTGGAACTCTTCGGTTTACCCGGGATCGTCATTTTCAGTTTGCCCTGATCCAGAAGCGGCTGGACTATCGCGGACATGGTATAGTACCTCGACTTTCCGGTAAACGATGTAAGCTCCTCGCGGGACCTGGGCGTCCTGCTGTACTGGATAACTGCGCTGCGTATATCTGTCTTGTCTATCTCTTTTCCAGGAATGTCCGTTCCGTTTCGGAAGATGACCCTGAATACTCCTCGGGACACATCGAATTCCGGTCTG
>JAFYZY010000012.1 GCA_017548485.1 Oscillospiraceae bacterium
CTGCAGTGCCCTGGTCCGATCATGGAAGTATACAAGACCATAAACGATGTCAACTACTCATGACTGAAAGTCACGAGCTTGTACCTGCCCGGTGGTTCACGGCTTTAGGCCTCCCACTTTTGTCCTGTAATCAGGATTTCTTCCTGTCAGTTTCTCTCTGACAGACTGGCGGTACATCGTGGGGTGATTGACTGCACCCCTCCTGCAGGAGCATGCTCCCGCAGCATGGTATCGTTTCTTTCTACGACACCTTCATCTTCTGCAGATACTCTGTTCCCATTTTCTGCAGGTTCATCGCTCCGATACGGTCATCGTTAGTGATATATCCGCATTCTCTGCACCGGAACACATGTTTTTCGTGATCTCTGTTGTTCTTCTCCCTGTGTCCACATACGGGACAGGCTTGAGAAGTATATTGGGGATCTACCTTGATGACTATGCTTCCGTTCATCTGAGCCTTGTATGTCAGTTTCTGTTCCAGATCATAGTAAGGCCAGCTTACCTGTACGTATCTGTCCTTTACTCTGACACGCTCAGTGGCGGAACGTATCCCCGTCAGATCTTCCAGAACGAATAACGTGCCTTTCGGATTATCGCGTACAAGTGTCTTTGATAAACAATGGTTCACATCGTTCATCCAGCGGTTCTCTCTCCGCCCGATGGCACGTATCCTTCTTCTGGCAGATGATGTCTGCTTCTTCTGCAGACTCTGACGAATCTTCTTATAGTGAGCTCTCTTCTGTTTGACCTCTGCTCCTGAGACAAAGGATGTCTTTTCTCCGTCATAGGACACAGTGAGGAATCTGATGCCTCTGTCTATTCCCACCACACTGGTGATCTCGGAAGATTCAGGAGGATCAGGCACCTCTACAGTAACAGGGATATGCAGATAGAACTTGCCTTTACGGAACACGACCTTAGCTGTACCCATCTTTGCACCGTCAGCGAAAGCCCAGTCCATGGCATCAGAACGGAAAGGTACTTTGATGCGTCCCTTGAGAGTATTAAGACTGAATACTCTCTCTGTATGTTCCTTATTCCACAGAAGTGAGTAGTCTCTTCCTCTGACAAGGTCCAGCTGAGGATAACGGAACTTAGGAACTATCTTCTTTCGTTTCCCGTTCTTCTTTCTGAACTTCTCAGGATGAGAGCGCATATTCGACTCAAGAGACTTCAAAGAAGCGAATACCGTTCTTATAACGCTCTGAGCCATCTGAGACGGAAGAGAGAAACGAAACCGTATTTGTCTGTAACCTGCATCGTGTACTCTGTACTTATCTGCCTTAACTTTCTCGGAGCATATGAGATCAGCAACATAGTTGCAGGCAGAAGTATAAGCAGACATAGTCTCGCGTAGAAGTCCGGCCTGATCAGCATCCGGGAATATCCTAAGTTTTGCAGTACGAGTCTGCAGCAACAGAAAACACCTCCTTTCGATAGAATGTCACAAGTACATTTTAACAGATACATTGTCCTCAAACGCGGACAATGGAAGATGCTTTCAGAAGTCATAAAACAAGGTGATTATTTCAATCACTGGATATATTAGAAACACAATGGAGGCAGGCGCTCCTCCCACGACTGAAGTCACGGGTCTCCGCGCCTGATTTAAGAATGAATAAAAACTGCGGGAATAGTGTCGATTTAGTTAGCCAATTAGTTAGTTTTCCCTAATTGTTCTTCAATATGTCTTTTTTTCGTGTTATCCTTTCTTCAGAACAGCATCATTGAAGGTGGCGGAACATGACTTTGGATATGCTTAAGATAGGAAACAGAGGAAAAATTACAAAAGTCGGAGGAGAAGGAGCTCTGAGGCTGAGGTTCCTTGATATGGGACTCATTCCCCACACGGAAGTCAAGATGCAGAAGACTGCCCCTTCGGGTGACCCGATCCAGATCCTTATCAGGGGATATGAACTCACGCTGAGACTGGAAGAGGCCTCAAAGATTGAGATAGAGGAGATCGAATAACCATGGTCTTTGCGCTGGCAGGAAATCAGAACAGCGGAAAAACGACGCTGTTCAACGCGCTGACCGGATCGAATCAGCACGTTGGAAACTTTCCCGGTGTCACTGTTGAGAGAAAGAGCGGAGAGGTAAAAGACAAAAAGGACGTCACGATCGTCGACCTACCCGGCATATACTCCATCCGCCCATACACTCAGGAAGAGATAGTGTCCACGGATTTCATTCTCAATGAGCATCCGGACGGGATAATAAACATCGTCGACGCGACGAATATAGAGAGGAACCTGTATCTCACCCTTCAGCTGCTCGAGCTGATGGTTCCCACAGTCGTTGCCCTCAACATGATGGACGAGGTCCGTGAGAACGGCGGTTCCATCGATGTGGAGAAACTCAGCGAACTCCTCGGCGTGCCGGTCGTGCCTATCGCCGCAGCAAAGGGAGAAGGAGTAGACGAGCTCATCGAAGTCGCAGTAAGCACCGCAGCTAAAAAACAGCTGCCGAGCGTCTATGATTTCTGCAACGACGGCGGGGCGGTGCACCGCTGCATACACGCCATCTATCACCTGATCCAGGACCATGCCGACAATCTCGGGCTTCCCTGCAGGTTCTGCGTCACCCGCCTCATAGAGGGCGACGGAGACATGGATGTGAGACTGGGGATCAACCAGAATGAGAAGGAACTGATCGAACACTGTATCGTCGAGATGGAGGATTCCACCGGCCTGGACAGGAATGCCGCCATGGCCGACATGAGATACAACTACATAGAAGGTGCGGTCGCCGAGTCGGTGGTAAAAAGCCAGGAAAGCAAAGAACACCGCAGGAGCGTCGCTATAGACAGGATACTGACCGGAAAGTATACAGCGCTTCCCGTATTCTTCATCGTCATGTTCCTTGTCTTTTGGCTGACTTTCAATGCGGTCGGCCAGAGGATGTCCGATGTTCTGGCCGCCGGCATAGATCTGTTCACCGAGGCAGTGGACAGAGGACTGGTCGCATACGGTATAAACCCGGTAGTTAGAAGCCTTCTCATAGACGGTATCTTTGCGGGGGTCGGATCGGTGCTGAGTTTCCTTCCGATCGTAGTCACCCTGTTCTTCTTTCTGTCCATACTTGAGGACACGGGATATATGGCCAGGATCGCATTCGTTATGGACAGCCTGCTGAGAAAGATCGGGCTTTCCGGAAGAAGCTTCGTTCCCATGCTGATGGGATTCGGCTGTTCCGTCCCTGCCATAATGGCTACCAGGACGCTGTCCTCTGACCGCGACAGGAAGATGACGATACTGCTGACTCCGTATATGAGCTGCTCTGCAAAGATCCCGATCTATGCGGTATTCTCCGCGGCGTTCTTCCCGCAGCATGCGGCTCTGGTGATGATCGCACTGTACGTGACCGGCATA
>JAFYZY010000110.1 GCA_017548485.1 Oscillospiraceae bacterium
GCGACGAAGGATTCCTCGAATCCCAGTTCAAGCAGTCTGTTTCCGTAATCGTCCCAGTATTCTTCCGCGGCCTGCCTGTCGCTGAAGCTGATTATGAAGGGCATGTAGAGATCGTAGTCAAAGAAATAGGCGAAACCCTCGTTGCGGGATGCCGACTGCTCGGTCGCACTCCAGCCTTCGAACAGATCGGTATCCGCAAGCTCCGCGAAACCGCGCTGCTGAAGCATGCTGCCGATCGCTTCGATGCCTTCGTAGGACGGTTCTTCATAGTACATCATGCCTTCCATGACGAAGCCTTTGTCGTAGCGCGGATAGAGCTCCGCGTAAGCGTTGTATTTTTCTCTCAGCAGTTTGCGGTAGACCGTTACTGTGCTGCCGTCGTCCTGCTTCTCCGGGTATTCCTTATAGCTGCTCTTTAAGAGCAGGGACTTATACTCTTCCACGTCCTGCTCCGTAGCGTGGGCATCGGTGATGCGTACGCCCAGGAACTGGTCGTATGCTTTCGGATCGAAGGACAGAGCGTAACTGGCAAATTCGGGGAAGGGAACGGTATCCCTTCCGTATCCTCTCATGAATACAAGGTCCATATCGGAGGCATCCCTGCTGGTCCAGGCAGTCCTCACGATGGGATAGACCGGAGCCTTGAACCAGGCGTCTATGTGAGACTCAGGTTCGGCTTCTCCGAACCTGAGGGTGAGATCCAGATCGTCGAAGTAATAAGTGCCGTAGTCGGGAACAGCCGCTGTGAAACGCACTGCCGTCGGATCCACCGAGTCGAAGGTCATACGAACTTCTTCCATCTGTTCCAGGGCGATCTGTCCGTATCCGCCGAGACAGCACAGGGTGTATTTTACGTTCTCATCGTTAGTGGTGAATTCCAGAGGCTTTTCCACGTCGTTGTAGAAGAGCTCGAAAAGGTTGCCGTCCGTGATGCTGATCCAGTTGTTGGGGACCAGTCCTTCCACAGAGTCGATCGCGGCCTTCGCAGATATGAATTCGATATCTCCCATCTGATCGTCCTCTATGAGCGATGCGAAGGTCTCTCCGTTGAGAGTCATATATGCGTAGATGGTGGGATATCCCTCGTGGGGATAAACGAAATAGACCTGCTCCGGCGAGACTGCGTTCGTCACCACGTTCCTGGGATCTCCGGCGACATAATTACCCGCCTGCAGCTTCTTTATGAAGTTGTTCATGGCAAGTTCCGAGATCTCGGCGGGAGTCAGGTCGGAGATGTCGGGGCCTTCGTCATCATCGTTTCCCTTGTTGTTCGCGCCGCAGGAGCAGCATCCTATGAGCAGAAATACCGCAAGCAGCAGCGCAAGTAATTTTATGTTTCTCATTTATTCCTCCTGACGTGATCAGATATATATTGAATTATCATAGTTTATTCGTCGTATAGTAACGCCCCGAAGAATGTCACCGTATTCTGTCCGCCGTTGTAGTGCAGACCGGCTTTTCTGGCTATCTTGGCAATGTTGAAACCGTATCCTTCTATCGTGTGATGGAGTTTATTCGGAAACCTGCAGGGAGCGTCGGGCCAGGTGCATTCGTTGCATCTGTCGCAGCCTTCGTTTCCGAGAAACAAGCTACTGCTGAGGATCGGGCTTATGAGCTCGTCGAAGCGGTCCACGGTGCGCCTGAAATCGATCATGGCATTCTGTATCCCAAGACTGTCAAAACTGCCGTTCAGCTTATAGCAGCGGTCGAAAAGCAGCATTCGGCTGAACTGACTGCAGCGCTCGCGGCAATCCTCAAGAGAACCTGTAGCGGGAGGACAGGCCCAGGTCTTGTTGTAGTTCCTGCAGCCGTTATGACAGAAATCCCTGACCCAGTCTTCGAACTCGAGTTCCGATATCTCTATCGGAGCGATCTCGTGTATTCCCACACGACGGGCATTTCTGTATATAGTCTCTGTCAGTCTTTCCGATCTGTCCATGCTGTCGTCCTTTAACTTAAATCAATCATGAAGCATATTGAACATTCCTTGACAATAAGCGCACCAGATATTATGACTATGGCCAACACTCGGACGATTAAAGTCAAAAGCCCGGTATGAGACCAGCTGAATATTTGGCGATTCGTCACATGTTAGAAAGAGCGAGTTTTCTAACTTATTAAATATTATTAATAAATATTTGTCTACTCATTCTCTCCACTCTACACGAATCGTGCAAATTGTGTAAACAATACTCCTGGCAACATGTAAAAATGTGTAAATAATACGCCGCAAAACGTGCAACAATGTGCAATAAATAGCATTACGATATTGTATAATTGTGCAAATAAAGAAAAAATCATATTAATATCTTTAGGAGGCACCAGATGGAGATCAACAGAAGATTCTACTGCGATGAGCGAACCGAAGTGGAGACTGCGGAAGGCAGAGTCCGCGGAGCGTTCCTCAACGACCACTACTATTTCCGCGGCATACCCTACGCGACGGCAAAACGCTTCGAGATGCCCGAGCCGATGCCCCACTGGGAAGGGTTCAGGGAGGCCGTCACGTACGGCCCGACAGCTCCGACCGTCCAGAAGCCGTCAGTTCTGGGAAGAGGCACGCTGACGCAGCAGCCTCTGTTCGGATACAGGTTCTGGCCTGAAGATGAAGTCTGCCAGTACCTTAACGTATGGACCAAAGAGATCACTCCCGGACGCAAGCGCCCCGTAATGGTATGGGTGCACGGCGGCGGTATCGGCACAGGTTCCGCCATCGAGCAGATCTCCTTTGAAGGAGCCAACCTCTGCCGCGACGGAGATCTTGTGGTGGTGTCCTTCAACCACAGACTCAACATCCTGGGATATCTCGATATGTCCGACTTCGGCGAGAAGTACGAGAACTCCGCCAACTGCGGAGTTGCAGATATCGTGGCTGTCCTGGAGTGGATCCACCGCAATATCGACAGGTTCGGCGGCGACCCGGAGAACGTGACGCTGTTCGGGCACTCCGGAGGCGGCGGGAAGATCCGCAACATCATGCAGATCCCGGCGGCCGACGGACTGTATCACAAGGTCATATTCCAGTCCGGTCTCATGAACATGGGCGGGAGGCCCGATCCCGACGCGGGACGCAGAGTCGCGGACCGCATGGTGGAGCGCCTGGGGTACACAAAGGAGACCTTCGACGAGTTCTGCAAGGTACCGTTCGACGTTCTCAGACAGGCATACCTGGATACTATGGCTGAATTTGCAGGCCAGGGAGGATTCTTCGGGGGACTGGGCACCAAGCAGAACGATTACTACATCGGAGAGCCCCATGTAGTGGGCTTCAACGAGTACGCTAAAAAGGTCCCGGTCATCGCCGGTTCCGTGCAGTGCGAGTCCGCTCTCTACGCTCCGTTCCACCGCTATGACAGCCCCGAATCCGAGAAGGAAGCTCTGCTTGACAGCATCCTCGGGGACAAGAAGGAGGAGACGGTCGCGGAGTTCCGCAAGGCGTATCCTGACGGAGACCTGCTGGATCTGTTCGCGCTGGATTACATCGTCCGCAAGGGAACATACGATTTCCTCGACCTCAAGGACCAGTTCAACGCTCCTCAGTACAACTACCTGATCACATACCGCATGCCCTACATGGGAGGAATGCCTTCCTATCACGGCATCTGCCTGCCACTGGTGTTCGGCAACACGGAGTACGTCGACGCATTCAATGAGCCGGATCTGGTGGCTCTGGGACAGAAGATGCACCAGGCCTGGATCAACTTCGCGACGACCGGCGATCCCAACGGCGGAGATGTCCCCAGATGGGAGAGATACGCAAAGGAAGAGGGCGGCACCATGGTCTTCGACCGCCAGTGCGGCATGAAATACAACTTCGACCGCGAATTGATCCGCGTATACGAGCAGAACACGAATTTCCGCAACGCTTTCATGCATCTGTGATCATTTCAGCAGAATCGGTTACTGTAAAGCATATATACTTAACAGAATAAAACGGTTGCCAAAAGTACTGTAAATAAAGCAAAAACCGGATCCTGCATCTTTTTGCGGGATCCGGTTTTGTGAAGATCAGAATATTTGCCAGGAAGAACAGATCAGATATGTGAAACACGGGGAAAACATGGAATAATCCACATTAACAGCATAAAATGTCGCGGTCAACATTCCAAGAAAACCCGATAAGAAGTATTATATAAGGTGATCAAAACAGATCGGAAAGGAAAAGATGGACTCTACCGCACTTGCACTGATAGGAATAGTGACAGCGGCTGCGTGGATCATGTTCTTTCTGTTCTTCGTTAAGGACAGGAGCAGATACCGCAACTGCTATCTTCTGTTTGCTGCGCTTTGCTGCACGGCAGTCTTTGCCATATGCTGCTGCGGTGACCGGGTCGCAGATGCTTTCGTATGGACCTGCGTGGCCATCTGCATCTGTCTTCTGATAGTGCCGTTCTTCCTTATCATCAACGGCGTGGTGATGATAATGAGGGAGGGCACGCACATCTCCCATCTGCTGTCGCTGCTGCTTGGCATAGGGATACTGATCGGCGAGTTCATGACATTCCTCGTGTTCATCGGTGCCGCGGTATCCTATACTCTGGAGGAGTTTCAGGCGCTCAGGGAGACACTGTCGTACAGACTGGCGGCCGCAGCGTGCTTCTCCATAATATATGTCTGCATATCCTTCGTGATATTCATGATCTACACGCTGTTCCTTCAGGTCATACCCAGAAAGAGGGACTTCGACTACGTGGTGATCCACGGTGCGGGGCTGATAAACGGCGAGAAGGTCACGAAGCTGCTCAGCGACAGGCTGGACAAGGCCATAGAGATATACAGGAGGGACCCGACTCCTCCGAAGATGATCCCTTCCGGCGGACAGGGATCCGATGAGAAGGTATCGGAAGCCAAAGCCATGAAGGATTATCTCCTGGAAAAGGGCATACCTGAGTCCGACATCATCATGGAGGACAGATCGACGACGACCTTCGAGAACCTGAGGTTCTCAAAGGAGATAATCGACAGCTTCGAGGGCAGGAAGTACACGGCGCTGGTATCCAGCAACTACCACGTCTTCCGCGCCATGAGATACGCAAGAATGATCGGGCTCAGCTGCACCGGTGTGGGAAGCCACGTGGCCTTCTACTACTGGCCCAGCGCGCTCATACGCGAATATATCGCCATACACGCGGAGAAGAAGCATCTCATAATGCTGATCGCCGGCTGCCTGCTGTTCGTAGGGGCGATGATGTTCCTGTTCTTCGCGGAGGGAGGAGTCATCTGATGAACGTTGAGATAGATATAAGCAACCTGACTCTTAAGACGGAGAGACTGGTACTGCGTCCCTGGAAAGATAGCGACGCGGAGGATCTCTACGAGTACGCCAGAGTTGACGGTGTGGGTCAGATGGCGGGATGGATGCCTCACAAAAGCCTGGAAGAGAGCAAAGAGATAATCCGGCGTTTTATAGACCACAGGAGGACCCTGGCCGTCACGCTGGATGGTAAGGCGATAGGCTCTCTGGGCATAGAGGAGTACAACGAAGTAAAGTATCCCGAGTTCAAGACTCTCAGGTGCCGCGAGATCGGCTACGTCCTGTCTAAGGACTATTGGGGCAGAGGCCTGATGCCGGAAGCGGTAAAAGAGGTGATACGTTACCTCTTTGAAGAAGTCGGCCTTGACGTCATCTTCTGCGGGCACTTCCTGTGGAACACGCAGTCGCTGAGAGTGCAGGAGAAGTGCGGGTTCAAACATTACGACTTCGGGGAATACGAGACTTCCTTCGGGAAGATCGAGCCCCATGAGACGAGGATACTTACACGAGAGGACTGGATAAAGAACAAATGAGCAAAGGCCATAAGGTGCTTAAAGTCATAGCCGTTTTGCTGCTTGCGGCAGGCGTCGCCTTCGGAGGATATCTGCTGGGCAGGAGATCCCTGAAATGGGACCTGGAGGCGGCAAAACTCAGGGCGTCGGTGATATCGCTGGAGAAGGGCGAATTGGAGGCTCAGCAGCGGGAACTGCAGGAGATCAACAGGGCGGCGGTCCTTAGCATGAAGGCAGAGGACGGGCCCATATACGTCATAGGGCACAAGAGCCCCGACTCCGACACCGTGTGCAGCGCAATAGCATACGCGAGACTGCTGCAGAAGCTGGGCTTCGACGCACAGCCCATGGTCAACGGGGACATAAACAACGAGACCAGATACATACTCAGCCAGGCGGGGATAGACGTGCCGCCGGTGCTGGAGGACGCGACGGGAAAGAACATCTTCCTGGTGGACCACAGCGAGTACCTGCAGTCCACGGAAGGAATGGCCGAGGCCCATATAGTGGGAGTCCTGGACCACCACGGAGTGGGAAGCCTCACTACAGGCAATATGGTGGTGTACGAGGGACGCCCCATCGGAGCCACCGCAACCATCGTATGGCTGGACTACGTCAACTACGGCATTGAGATGGATGACGACATCGAGTACATTCTGCTGTCAGCTATCCTGTCCGATACCTCGTCTCTGACGACTTCAACAGTCACCGACGCCGACCGGAAGGCAGTGGAAAAGCTCGCGGAAGTCGCCGGGATCAGCGATATCGATCAGCTCGCAGGAAAGCTGCACGAGGAGCTTCTGTCCTATGAGGGCTTCACGGACATGGAGATCCTGTTCTCCGACTACAAGGAGTACGAGGCCTTCGGGACCACTTTCGGCATAGGCTGCGTCAACGCGATAGACGAAGCGACAGCGAAAGTGCTCGCCGCCCGCATGAAGGAAGTCCTCCCGGAAGGGTTCGCATCAAAAGAAGTGGGTCTCATGTATGCTGAGATAGGCATACGCGAGAACGGCGAGAAGATAGACTACATCGTGCCGGTGGATGAGCTGTCCAAACAGATCCTGGAACTGGCGCTGCCGGACTATGACGAGTACGACGGAGTTGCCTTCATCTACCGCAAGGGATGCGGAAGGAAGACGGTCTTCGTACCGGGACTGACAGATTTCCTCGCCACTCAGCCGCACGACTGATTACAATTAATATGTTTGATAATTCGGACCGAATAGACAATAATTCTTTCGCTAGGTGAAAAACATGGAAACAAGACACGGAAGAATAACTGCGAGCAAAGCAGGCGGCACCGCAGGAAAAGGATCGAAGACTTATAAGTTGTCGCTGCCCTCGTCCTGGGTTTACAGAATGGGTATTTCCAGCGACGGTGGGGACGTGATCATTACCTTTGACGGAGATACGGTTATGATCAGCCCGCAGCAAAGCATGGAGCAATACCGTATCAGCAGGCATTCTAAGGGACATGATCTGTTGGAGATCCGGTATTACAGCGGTGACGTACTGTGTACACTTATATACGCAGACAGAACAGTCAGGGATCTCAGGGCAGAGAACTACACGGACAATCTCGTTAAAACAGCATTCGGTATCAACACATTTCCGTCCTGGGAAGATCTGGACGATTTTCTTGAGGAACGATGTGTTCCACGTGAGCGGGCAGGATTGAGAGAGTATTTGAACGCACTGGGACTGTATGAGTACGAGCCCATCGAGATCATCCAGAAAACCAAAGGCCGCATGGCGGAAGACAACCAGTGGATGGAGATCAAAAACATTTGACAGAATAATTGAGGAGAAACAGAGATGCCAAAAGTGATCGTCGGTATGTCCGGCGGAGTGGACAGCGCCGTGGCCGCCTTGCTGCTCAAGCAGCAGGGCTATGACGTGATCGGCGTCACTCTGCGCACCTGGGTCAGCGCTACCGGCGAGGACAGCCGCTGCTGCGAGATAGATGACGCCAGAAGCGTATGCGAAAAGATCGGTATTCCGTTTTATGTGTTCAACTGCGTATCCCAGTTCGAACAGAAGGTCATAAAGTCGTTCATGGACGATTACCTTCACGGACTGACTCCTAATCCCTGCGTCGTGTGCAACCGGGAGATAAAGTGGGAACAGCTGCTGTACCACGCAAACGTGCTGGGAGCTGACTATATCGCCACCGGACACTACGCCCATATCGTTAAGCTGGACAACGGCAGATACACGGTGAAAAAGGCCCTTCACACAGAGAAGGATCAGGCGTATATGCTGTACCGCCTAAGCCAGGAAGATCTATCCAGGACGCTTATGCCTCTGGGAGACCTGTCCAAGGATGAGGTGAGAAAGATAGCGGAGGAAGCCGGACTGACCGTAGCGTCCAAGCCGGACAGCCAGGAGATATGCTTCGTGACGGAGGGCGACTATGCCGACTTCATAGAGGGACAGCTGGGCAAGGGCGTCTCTCCGGAGGGCAACTACATAGACGAGGACGGAAACGTTCTCGGAAGACATAAGGGTATAATCCACTACACTGTAGGGCAGAGAAAGAGGCTCGGCATAGCACTCGGAAAGCCCGCTTATATAAAAGAGATCCGCCCGCAGAGCAACGAGATCGTGCTCAGCACGGACGACGACACATACTGCAGGACCGTGTTCTGCAGGGACTGCAATTTCCAGGCCGTAGAGGGCCTCGAAGAAGGACAGAAGATCCGCTGTACGGTCAAGGTGAGATACCGCCACGCAGGCCAGTATGCTGTCCTGGAGAAGGACGGGGAGGACAGAGTAAGACTGACCTTCGAGGAACCTGTCAGGTCTGCGACTCCCGGACAGTCCGCCGTGTTCTACGACGATGACGGCTGCCTGATAGGCGGCGGATTCATCTGCGGAACGATCTATGATTGAGAGAAGAGATTATGGAACTAAAGAACAACGTCATAAAAGAGTATTTAAAGAACGTGTATTTCGTGTCAGGCACGGCATGCGGCGGGAAGACTACCGTGACGAGGAAACTGGGAGAGATGTTTCCTGCGATGATCGTCTACGACGTGGACGACGCCTTTGAGAGGCATGCGGCCGCAGCGGATCCTGCGATCCAGCCCAATATGTGCCGGCAGTTCAGGGACTCCGACGAGTTCTTCTCCAGAACTGTCGACGAGTATAAAGCCTGGCTCATGGGCAACCTGGAGGAGCAGCTGGACTTCATAATTTTGGACCTGATAGCGCTGTCTCAGAAGGGACAGGTCATCTGCGACTGCAACATAAACCTGGAACAGGCGAGGATACTGTCGGATCCCTCCAGGGTCGTGTTCCTGCTCAAGGAACCGGGAGATATCGTGGAGGAGTACTGCAACAGGGAGGACCATAAGCCATTCCGTGACTGGATCCACAGCGCCTCTGACTACGAGGCAGCAAAGAAAGTGTGCGGCGACACACTGAGGTCTTTGAACGCAGAGTTCCGCAAAGAAGTGATGAACAGCGAGTTCTTCTGGCTGGACCGGGCCGACGGAAGGAGCAGGGAAGAGACCGTCCTGGAAGTACAGCGTCACTTCGGGATCGGCACCGGGTTGAGCATGTATCAGGTGGAAAAGGACACGAAACTTGCGGAGGAGCTGCTCAGCTTCGTTGAGAACTGCTCCTGGACCGAGGCCAAGGACCATATAGCGGAGCTGATCAGAAACTGGGAGTTCAACGACTGGGAGACCGTGTTCGCGGCGGTACAGGACGGAAGGGTAGTAGGCATGGCAGCCGCCATGAAGACCGATTACTATCCGCTGCCGGATATTTATCCCTGGATAAACTGCGTCTTCGTGGACGAGGCGTACCGCGGCAACTATATCAGCAAAAAGCTGATAATCGCCGCTAACCGGTACCTCAGGGAACAGGGCTTCGACAGGAGTTATATCGCGTCTTCCTTCGAGGGACTGTACGAGAAGTACGGCTACACATACGTAAGGGACATAGTAAACTACGGCGGAGATACTGACAGACTGTACGTCAAGGATATCTGACGGAGACTGCCGGAAACGGATGAGACGATGCCTGAGAGAACTGATCAGAGGAAAGTACACCTTCGAGAAGGTGACCGCAGATACTGCATGCAGAAGATGATCTGAGAATACGAATTCACGGAGGAGACGATGGATCCGAGATACGAACCGCTGTTCACGTCCTGGAAAGTGGGGAACGTGGAGATCAAGAACCGCGTGGTCATGGTGCCGATGGAAGGCACCAACATGATCCAGTGGGAGGCAAAGACCGGACCGGTAAAAGGTATCGATAAATTCTACGACGACCGCAGGGACAACAATATCGGCCTCTTCATCCCGGGCTTGATACCGCTCATCAGCATAGTGGGAAAGAAGTGGGCTTACAGACACCCCGAGGTCTTCAGGGCGGTGCAGCCTGTCGTGGAGGACATCCACAAAAGCGGAGCGAAGGTATTCTTCCAGCTGAGCGCCGGTTCAGGTCGCTCCATGATACTTCCTCCTCTCCTTAAGCCGTTTGTCAGAAAGGGACTTCTCAAGACGCTGTCATCTCCCTTCATCATGAGCAAATGGTGGTGGTCGGCGCCGGATCCGGATGAGCCCAACGTGTGGGATCCCGATGTAAAGATGGACCACTTTACAGAGAAGATGATCCATCAGTTCGTCTATGCTTTCGGACAGACGGCCAAGAGATGCCAGGAGATCGGAGTGGACGGCGTGGAGATACACGCTGTGCACGAGGGCTATCTGCTGGACCAGTTCGCGATGCGCTACACGAACCACAGAACTGATGATTACGGCGGAAGTCTTGAGAACAGGCTGCGCTTCGCCTGCGAGATAGTAAAGGAGGTCAAGAAGGTCTGCGGGGAGGATTATCCGGTATCAGTCAGATATTCGGTCAGATCCATGACCCGCGGCTTCAACCAGGGAGCGGTCCCGGGCGAGGAATTCGAGGAAGTCGGGCGCACCATGGAGGAGTCGGAGCGCGCGATAAAGATCCTGGAAGAAGCGGGATACGACATGTTCAACTGCGACAACGGCACGTACGACGCCTGGTACTGGGCCCATCCTCCGGTATACGCGCCTCTCAACATCAACCTCGAATACGTGGAGCACATAAAGAAGTTCACCACGAAACCCGTGGTGTGCGCCGGACGTCTGCAGCCCGATGCCGCAGCGGATTCCATTGCTGCGGGAAGGATAGACGCAATGGGCGTGGGACGGCAGCTGCTGTGCGACCCGGAATACATCACCAAGATCATGGAGGACAGGCTGGACGACGTGCGTCCCTGCATCGCCTGCCACGGAGCCTGTCTGCCGTTCAACGGACTCAACGGGAAGGGCACCGACATCGATCCCATGCACCCGGATATGGGGCGCTGCGTCCTCAATCCCTGGACGAACAACGAGACCAGATATTCCAGGGAACAAGCAAAGGAGCCTAAGCATATAGCGATCATAGGCGGCGGCCTGGGCGGCATGGAGACCGCCATACAGGCGTCAGCACGCGGACACAGGGTCGACCTGTACGAGAAGAGCGGAAGGCTCGGAGGAGTGTTCAACGCGGCAGCGGCCATGTCCTTCAAGGAAAAGGACAAGCAGCTGCTGGAGTGGTATAAGAAGAAACTGAACGAGAGCGGCGCCTCGGTGCACATGAACACCGAGGTAACGGATATCGGAACACTGGACGCGGATATCGTCGTGATAGCCACAGGAGCCCATGCCAGAAAGCTGAATATCCCCGGAGCGGAACGGGCGGTGACTGCCGAGCAGTTCCTGGACGGCGAGGCAGAAGTCGGAGACAACGTCGTCATCATCGGCGGAGGTCTTACGGGCTGCGAGATAGCGTATGAGCTCGCTCTGCAGGGAAAACACCCGTCTGTGGTGGAGATGACGGAGAACATTGTAGGGGCAAAAGGCATCTGCATGGCGAACTCCAGCATGCTGAGAGAGCTGCTGCGCTATCATAAAGTGCCGGTATATCTGTCAACGGTCTGTGAGGAGATAAAGGAGGACAGCGTTGTTCTTAACGCTACCGACGGAAAGAAAACAGTACCTGCCGATTCCGTTATACTGTCTGTTGGATACACTCCGGACTCCGCTTTCTCCGCTCTTAAGGAAAAAGGAACAAAAACAGAAGAAGAGCTCAGCAGCCTCATTAAGAACAGCGAAAAGAAAGACAGAAAAGTGTTTTTTGTCGGCGACTGCGACAAAGTGGGCAGCCTGAAGACTGTCATCAGGCAGGCATACGAGCTGGTACAGACCATATCCTACAGCTGAGGAGATCTGTATAATGATCAAAGGAAAGAACATAGTTATAACCGGAGGATCCAGCGGCATAGGAAAAGCCCTGCTGGAGATGCTGGCTGCACAGGATAACGGGAACCGCATCGTCGCGGCGAGCCGCAGCATCGGAAAGCTCTCCGGATTCGGCGACAACGTGACGCTCTTTCCCTGCGACCTGAGCACGCAGGAGGGCGTCGACGCGCTCTTCTCAAAGGCGGAAGAGACCTTAGGGAAGATCGACATATTCTTCTGCAACGCCGGAGCGCCCTATTACGAGCGCTACGACTACGAGGACTGGAAGAGGATAGAGGACATATTCAGCCTCAATACCTTTTCCTACATGTACAGCTACTCGAAGTATCTGCATCACCTGGATGGAAGGGAAGGAAGACTGGTGTTCACCATCTCCGCCATGGGAGAGATGGCGCTTCCGGGCTACGCGC
>JAFYZY010000111.1 GCA_017548485.1 Oscillospiraceae bacterium
GGTGAAGCGGAAAGCTGTTTCGGATATAGTTTCTGTGTCACAGAGCAGCCAGAGCGGATCTGATCCTTGAAAGGGTCTCTTCCTTGCCGAGCGCGGCTATGAGCTCTACGGCGCCGCCGGGAGTGACCTGTACACCGGATACCGCTACGCGCAGAGGGCCGAGGATCCAGCCGTTCTTTACTCCCATGGATTCGACAAGAGCGAGGAGAGATGAATGGATCGACTCGACGGAGTAATCATCAAGTCCTTCAAGCACCTTAAGGCTGGCTTCCAGAGCCGGACGTGCAGTCTCCGCGTTCGTCTTGAACTTCTTGCTGCTGTAGAGCTCAGGATCGATATCGGGCCGCTCGTCTATGAATGAGAGCTTATCCGGAATATCGGAGAAGAACTCTGTCCTGGGCTGCAGAACGTCACACAGGATATCGAAATCCACGTCGTCCCTCCTGACGGCCTTCCTGATGAAGGGCATGGCGTGCTGCCTGAACTCATCGTGGGAAAGCGCGCGTATGTATTCTGCGTTGATGTATTTGAGCTTTTCAGGGTCGAAGATCGCGGGGGATTTGCTGATGCCCGACAGATCGAACTCGTGAGTGAGCTCTTCCACGGTGAAGATCTCGCGCTCTCCCTTGGGAGACCAGCCGAGGAGCGCGATATAGTTGAGTATCGCCCCGGTCAGATATCCCTTTGCGACAAGATCCTGATAAGACGCGTCGCCGTTCCGCTTGGACAGTTTCTGGTGCTCGTCCTTCATGACGGGAGCGCAGTGTATGTATTCGGGAGTATCCCAGCCGAATGCCTCGTAAAGGAGATTGTATTTGGGGCTGGAGGACAGATACTCGTTTCATCTCACTACATGGGTGATCCCCATCAGGTGATCGTCCACCACATTGGCGAAGTTGTAGGTGGGCATTCCGTCGCTCTTGATAAGGATCTGGTCCTCGAGCTCCTTGTTCTCCACGCTGACGTCTCCGTATACCAGGTCATGGAAAGTCGTGACGCCCTCGGAAGGCATCTTCTGTCGTATGACATAGGGGGTGCCGGCAGCCAGCCTGGCTTCTACCTCTTCTTTTGAGAGATTTCTGCAGTGGCCGTCATAGCGGCGTATCATTTCACCGCCCTCTTCCTTTTTGGGAATGCGGCTGTCCAGTTCCTCTTCCGTGCAGAAGCAGTAGTAAGCGTTTCCGTTCTCGACGAGCTTCTTCGCCCAGATCAGATAGTTGTTCATCCTTTCGCTCTGAACATAGGGACCGTAATCGCCGCCGATGTCGGGACCTTCGTCCCATAACAGGCCGCAGTCCTTCAGAGTGTCATAAATCACGTCCACAGCGCCTTCAACGAGCCTTCCCTGATCGGTGTCCTCTATCCTGAGGATGAAGTCACCGCCGTCTTTTTTGGCTATCAGGTAGGCATAGAGAGCCGTGCGGAGGTTTCCGATATGCATGTAGCCTGTCGGACTTGGTGCGAATCTGGTGCGGACTTTTCCCATTATATAAAGATCTCCTGTAAGAGTATTGTTCACATGAATATTCTATGGTCGGGGTCATTCGTTGTCAATTGACACAGATGTGCAGTGATAATACAATGAGACCTGTACAACTATTACTGAAGGAGGCTTGCAATGGCGGACGAAAACAAGAAACGCGTATTCAGCGGTATCCAGCCCACCGGCGGCTTTACGCTGGGAAACTATCTGGGAGCAGTCCGCAACTGGGGAGTTCTTCAGGATGAATATGACTGCATCTACAGCATAGTCGACCTGCATTCCATCACCGTGAGACAGGACCCCGCGACCCTCAGAAGACAGATCAGGGAAGCTGCGGCTCTGGTGCTTGCCTGCGGCGTGGATCCGGAAAAGTCGATCCTCTTCATCCAGGGCGATGTTCACCAGCATGCGGAGATGTCCTGGATCCTCGGATGCTACACCCAGTTCGGCGAACTGTCGAGAATGACGCAGTTTAAGGACAAATCACAGAAACACCCGGAGAACGTCAACGGCGGACTCTTTACATATCCCGTGCTGATGGCTGCCGATATCCTGCTGTACCAGACGGATCTGGTCCCGATCGGCGCGGATCAGAAGCAGCATCTGGAACTTGCGAGGAACATCGCAGAGAGGTTCAACGGAGTATACGGACAGACGTTCGTAGTCCCGGACGGCTATTTCCCGAAGGTGGCTGCAAGGGTCATGTCGCTGCAGGATCCCACTGCCAAGATGAGCAAATCGGACGAGAACACGAATGCCAAGATCATGCTGGTCGATGAGCCCGACCTGATCATCAAAAAGTTCAAGAGAGCTGTAACTGACTCGGGAAGCGAAGTCCGCGCAGCGGAAGACAAACCGGGCGTGACCAATCTCATGAGCATATACAGTGCATGCACGGGCAAGTCATTCGATGAGATCGAACGCGAATTCGAAGGCAAGGGATACGGCGATTTCAAGACCGCGGTAGGCGAAACGGTCAGGGATATGCTGAAGCCCATCCAGGAGAGATATGCGATGTACCTTTCCGACAAGGAACAGCTGAACGGCATACTCAGGACAGGCGCGGAGAAGGCGTCGTATATCGCTGCAAAAACGCTGGCCAAGACCAGACGCAAGATCGGACTTGACTGAAAAACAGAATAATACCGGAAGAACGGACACCATGCGGTGTCCGTTCTTTGCGTAATACGGTATGTTCTGTTTCAAATCATGCAAGCACCGCGAAAGACTGCGGTCCCATCGTGAGACTGCCGCCCTCCAGAGAGACACCTCCTATGGAGTATACGATCTTTCTGCCGGACAGCGAGGCATCGGTGAACGGCGCATCACCTGATGAAGGATTCACAGACAGGATCAGAGAGCCTCTTCCGTATACGAAGGGGTATCCGCATTCTTCCGCATGAATAACGCTGAAAGGCGAGGAGGCGAGCAGGTCCGCATGAGCCTTTCTGAGCGCAATGAGGCGTCTGGTCTCGTTGAGCAGCGAACAGGGATCCGGCAGCTGACTCTCCACATCCGGCGCGTCCGGAGAACTGTCGACTGGGAGATAGATCCTGTCCGGCTCCGCGGAGGAAAAACCGCGGTTCGCGGTCCCGTTCCACTGCATGGGGGATCTGCTGCCCGTGCGCTGGTATCCGCCTTCTTTGGTCGGAAGATCAAGATACTTCATCCCGATCTCATCTCCGTAGTAAATGAAAGGAACTCCCGGCATCGTGAGAATAAACGCATATGCCAGTTTCAGCTCGTCGGGAGAAAGAGTCGCGGCCGGACGGGGAGTGTCGTGGTTGCAGGTGAACATGGAGATGAAGCCGTGATCCCTTGAGACCTTGTACATCGGGAGATAATCGTTGAGGAAGCGGAGGATATCTCCTCCGGAATCCTTTCTGAAGAAACTTCTGTCTCCTCCGGGAGTCTCGTAATCCCTGAGGAGGGTGTTGTATCCGTTTCCGTGA
>JAFYZY010000112.1 GCA_017548485.1 Oscillospiraceae bacterium
CATGAAGCTGCTGGAGAGCATCACCAACATCGACGACGTCCAGCTCTATTCTCTGGACGATGAACTGCAGATCTTCTACAACATCCTGGTCCCATCCACCGGCTATATACAGTACTTCGGTCTGAGACAGTACCGCAGTGGGCTCATCCTGCAGTATCCGCAGCAGGGCGATCCGACTCATGTGGCCGAATATGTCGAGCAGCCCAAAATGTACGCCGCTTACTCGGAGGCCATCAGATGGGGACAGCTCATGGACGTCAACTACGTCTGCGACCTCAACGAGAACATCATCGAAGGCGGCATCTCGGATCTGATCCTCCTGCAGGAAGCGCTGCATGAGAAGAAGATCAGCGACATCGCCGACATGATCAAGGAGAAAGGCAGCCGCGTGGTCCTCATCTGCGGTCCCTCCTCCAGCGGAAAGACCACTTTCGCAAAGAGGCTCTGCATACAGCTCAGAGTAAACGGCTTCAAGACGCTGTATATGGGCACCGACGACTACTACAAGGAGTTCCACGAGAGGGTCTACGACGAGAACGGTGACGCGGACCTGGAATCCATCAGAGCCATAGACACCGGACTGTTCCGCAATCAGATACAGGCTCTCCTCAACGGAGAAGAAGTGGATATCCCTCACTACGATTTCTCGATACCCGGGAAGGTGTTCGGAAAGCAGATCACAAAGATAGACAGGAACACTCTTCTGGTCATAGAAGGCATACACGCCCTCAACGAGGAGATGACCGAGAACATCCCCGCCGGGGACAAGTTCAAGATCTACATCTCCCCACTAACACCTATCTCCATTGACCATCACAACCGAATCTCGGCCACCGACGCGAGACTGCTGCGCAGGCTCGTCAGGGACTGCAAGTTCCGCGACAGCAGCGCGGAGCACGTCATCCACACCTGGCCCAAGGTCAGAGCCAGCGAGGACATCAACATCTTCCCCTACAACTCGGAAGCCGACGTGTTCTTCAACTCGAACTGCATATACGAGATCGCTCTTATCAAGAAATACGCGGAGCCGCTGCTCAAGAGAGTCAAAAGGACACAGCCGGAATACGCCGAGGCGCAGCGCCTGCTGGACTTCCTCAAGTACTTCGACCTCCTCTATGAAGATAGCGACATCGTGAACAACTCCATAATCCGCGAGTTCATAGGCGGATCGGTGATCATAAGATGACCTGACCGGTCAATATAGAAACAGCAGCACGCTCTGCGGAGCGTGCTGCTGTCGTCATATGTGGGAAAACTATTTAAGTATATATTCCGAGATAAGTTCGCTGATCTGCCTGATGTCCACGTTGGACTTGAAGTCAAAGAACAGCCTGGCCCCGTCGCTGAATGCCATGACCAGTTCGCTGTCCGTATCCAGAACTCCCGCCGTCTCTATCCCGTAATACTCTACCTTTGCGTAGGGATATGAGAAATATGACGTCCTCTTTCCAGTCAGACCCTGTACGTTGACCACGAACACTCTTTTGTTTGTAAAAATGACCTGGTCCCTGATCGTATGGAAAGCCTGTACTATCTCTTCTCCGTTCACGAGCAGAGAAGTGACCTCCGGTCTTACTTCTGAGAATTCGATCTTTCTCAGGTTTATAAGGTTCGCGCTGAAATCTATATCGCTGTTAATAGTTGGCATTTTGGTCTCCTTTTTCTTCTATGCCTTCTCCTCATCCGACCAGTACGGGACGCCGTTCGTGCTTCTGAGATACCTGCCCTCAAAGCACCGCTCCAGCTGATGGCCGTCATATGTTCTGTTTAGGCTGTCAGCCTGTTCCGGACCGCTCACAGGGAACCAGTCGGTGTACTCGCTGTTAGGAGCGTTGACGAACGAGAGGAACACGGATCTCTGTACCAGGACATATGCGCCGCATCTCCGGCACCGCATGAGCTTCCTTGAGCCCTGATCCCAGACATGCAGAAAATGTCCGTACTTCTCTTCCCCGTAGTCTTCGACCTCTTCCAGATCGAGCTGCGAACAGGCTTCCTCCGCATCCGGCATATCAAAGATATGGCATCTTTCGCTCATTTTCCTTTACCCCGGTGCATAACGTTTCTGCCATGATTCTATCAGATATCGATGCGCTTAGAAACTGGAAAGCCATTTCGGCTGTGAAAAAAGGAGGACAACTCACGTCATCCTCCCTTACGTGATCTGAATGCTTTCAGGAAAGCTTGCCGACCTTCTCGGTCCTCTTGTATTCTTTGCCGGTTTCTATGGCAAACTCCGGATAATCGTCCGGGTTGGTCAGGACGAACGCTGTGGTGGTCGGATGTCCGGCCGCTTTTATCTTCTTGAGGTCGAAGGTCAGCAGTGTCTGCCCGCAGGATACCTTGTCCCCTTCCTTGACCTTGCATGTGAATCCGTCGCCCTTCATCTCGACCGTATCCATACCGACATGGATGAGGATCTCAGCTCCGTCTTCCGTCATGATGCCGACGGCATGCTTGGTATCGGTCACCTGGGTCACAGTGCAGTCGGCAGGCGCCACGCAGACTCCGTCTTCAGGTTCGATCCCGCATCCGGGCCCGAGGATTCCTTCTGAGAATACAGCGTCCGGGATCTCCTCCAGAGGGATGAATTTCCCTGAAATAGGGGCATACAGCGCTCCCTTTTCAGTCTCGATCTTCGGTGCAGCTTCCGCTTTCTTGAACAGTTTGTCGAACAGACCCATTATCTCGGTCCTCCTATATGATTTCTTGTCTAAATATGTGATCAACTGACCGGAAGATCAGTCTTTCTTAACTAACTAAATAATTTTACTATATTCCAGGACGTTTCTCAACAGATTTTGTATATCATGTATCGAATCCGGTTCTCTTTCTTCTCTTTTTGATACTGTAAAGCCGTTCACCTGTACAGCTGCTCCGTATGATAAAATAATATAAACTATGCAATTACAGAAAGGAAAAATGCACTATGAAGACTATCGCTGACAAATTCATCGTCATTGGCTCTGATATCTCCGGCTATTCCCTTAAGGAGGCCATCAAGAAACACCTCACCGACCTGGGCTGGACGGTCGAGGACGTGGGCGTGACCGATCCATACGCACCGAATCCCGAGATGTTCCACCGCGTAGGATTCAAAGTAGGCGCCAAGATCTCCGAGAAGGAGTATGAGAGAGGCATCTGCATCTGCGGCACCGGAATGGGCATCCACATCGCCGCCAATAAGTGCCCCGGAGTACAGGCCGCAGTCGTCGAGAGCGTCCGCTCCGCCAAGAGAGCATCCCAGGCAAACAACACCAACGTTCTCGCCATGGGCGGTTTCTGGATGTCTCCTGCCGACGGCATAGAGGCTGTCGACGAGTGGCTCAATACAAAGATCGGCGACGGCTGGGAGAAGTTCCCAATCGCCACCGAGTACCATCAGATAGCCTACGATGAGATAGACGCGTTCGACTACGAGGCATTCAAGGCCAACGGCTTCGAGCCCATACACCTCAGAGATGTGGAGTTCCCCGCAGACTATGTGAAGGAGAACATACTCGTCTATCAGATCACCAGCAAGCACGCGAATCCGTAACCGTCATAATCATCACAGAAAAAGCCTGTCACCCGCGTGACAGGCTTTTGATCTGTTTCTGTGTAATTGTCACTCGAACCGGCTGTCTCTGATCTCCGGTCTGTCTGCTGTATCCTGCGGATATACTCTGAATTCCCTGCATGATATATATCCCGTTTCTTTCTCATTGCGGAAGAAAGCAAGCCTCTTCTCCGGATATCTCCAGATGATGTCGTCGGCCCTGATCTCGTCACAGTCGGAGAATGATGACTCAGCTTCGACCGCTCTCACTCGCAGCATATTGGAAAGTATGCTGCAGGATATCTCCGGAAACGTCATCAGTATGGGTCTTGGCTGTTCGGCCTTTCTGCCTGTTCTTTTGACAGCGAGCTCAAGATCTCCGTTCTCTTCTTTGCTTACTGATACCAGGATGCCGCTTCCGTCATCGATCATGTACTGAATGAACCACGGGAATCCGCTTGCGATGTAACCGCTAAGAAGACCGTCAGGCAGCCTGTTCCTCAGCTCAGACAGCGATTCTTCGGCACATGCATGCAGTTCCTCTCCGAACTCCATGCTCTCCGCAGCCATCCGCGCCTCAAGAAAGTGTCCGTAAGCTTCCCTCAGGTTCTGAGCGTATCCGATACCTTCCGCCTTTATTCTGCCCATACGCATCGCGCATTCCGCGAAATCATCCGCTTCTCCCTCCAGGCTGAAACTGTCGAGAGCGTCATCGTATGCGGACTGGATGAGATTCTTAGCTGTCATCGGGCTGAATCTTCCTCTCTCCGCATCGGCATAGATCACCGCCAGCATGAGTCTTGCATATATCACTCCATTCGATGCCGCGTTGACCAGCATAGGAAAAGCCGCGTCATAGTCAGGTACTCCGTCATTGTACTTTCTGTCGCAGTAAAGGCAGCCCAGCGCGCAGGCGATATGAGGATCATCATGAGACCTGAACAGTCCGTCTAGCCGTTCCTTTGCCGACTGCACGCTGATATTTTCCTCACCGCGAAAGATCTCATCTTTGTATTCATAAAAGATATTTGCGTCCCTGATCAGTTTCCGCAGATCAATAACAGAAATGTATGCGCTCATGTTTCCTCCGTGATCATATTTCCTCAGCCGAGGTCATTTTCAAGAACATCGCTTTTCCCGCTTCGTCTATATAGCACTGTGTTCCCCAGTCATTGTTTATAACGCCGAACTCGCCATAGGAGAAGAATACGTTATAGCTGTATACGAGCTTATCAGTATTGTAGTAGTACGTGAAGAAGGTCTTTTCCTCCTCAAGGTGTTCGTCCTCGCCAAGCACAGGCCTCTCCTGCTCATATCTGGTATTGAATGCCATGACCCGTTCCAGCAGAGCTCCTTCGTCTGTGACGCAGTCCAGATTCTTATAACCGATCCGCACGGCTTTACCGTTTTCAAGCCAGAATATGACAGCTTTGTTGGTGTTTATCTCCCCTATCGTGTACTGAAACTCAGCCATTCCGGCAGTCTGTCCCTCGTCGTAGTAATGCACGAACACATTCCAGTTCCCGTCGACGCAGATCCCGAAGCGGTCCGCCATAAAGTCTGCGAAAACATCCAGGCCCATATCCGTCCCGTATCTCGTCTGCCTGATCTCGGGAAGATCCGGGCATTCTAGCGATATATCCTCGAACTCAGGAGGCTCCGGTTCCAGCTCCTCGTCAAAGACCGGCATGTACTGAAGAGGCAGTATCTCCTTATCGTTGCCGGGAATTACATATTCTGACTCAGGTCCCGTCTCACCTTCAGTTTCCTGAACGGACTGTGTTACGCACCCCGTAAGGCTGAACGCGATGGTCAGTGTGAGAATAACAGCAATATGTCTCTTCATTCTCATTCACCGTAACAGATCAGCAGTGTGATTCCACTGCCGTTCAGGTACACCGTTTCATCTCCGCCGGCCTGGTTGGACTTGAAGAACCGTACCATCCAGACATCCTCTTCCTGATCATAGAAATACTGGATCAGGTCATAGTCGATCGTCGCTTCCGCTTTTGCGCGTTCCACGGGATGGAAGTTCTCAACCTCATCGGTGTTGACGAAGCCATCCGTCCTGACGCTGCCGGAACTGTAGTCGACACGGTCCCTGACTTCTGTGTACGAGAACGTTCCGAATTCTATCATCCCGGGAAGAGACGCATATGCTTCCTTGTCCCAGTCTCTCACCGCATCGAACTTCTCAAACTTAGCGGCGTCCGCTTTACTGACCTCCGCTATCACGAACCATCCGGCCATGGCGCAGTCATACGTCTCCGGATCGTTGGTCTGAACGACGTACATGCGCATCGTGCCGTTGTCATCCCTGATCTCCCGCAGCCCGAACCGGAAGCTGCCGCTCGACGTCCCCACATAAGCGATCAGGACGTCGCACTCCTGGAAAAACAGCTGATCGTATCCCGCCGTCTGCTTGTCAAATGACGGGGTCTCGTCGTATCCCTGGTGCATCTCCAGTATATTCTCAAAAGTGTCTCTGAATTCTTCCAGTTCCGAAACAGAAGTGATCCTGTAGAGAGGCAGTCTCGGAAGGTCACTGTAGACGAAAAACTCGCCGTTGATGCACTTCTGAGTTATCACAGGGTCCTCAGACCAGTTCGCGTATGCGATCCTGACCGTGGACGGGATCTCTCCGCCTGTCACGCCTGCCGGCTCCGCCGGAGGCTTGTTCTGCTGGCCGTCATCACCATCCCAGGGAGGTTCCGGTTCAGACCTGCCGGCACACCCTGCCAGGGTCAGTGCCAGCATCAGCAGTATAAGAAAACAGATACCCCTTCTCATGGATACCTCCGTCAAAGCGTTTCTGAAATACATGTGTCGTATATGTGTTCCTGTGTTGCACATTGTTTACAGCATGATGGTACAATTATTATAGAACATCGATCAGGAGGATACAGATATGGCAAAGGTACTGCTGCTCAACGGAAGCCCGAGGGCCATGGAGTGCACCGGGACCGCACTGCAGGAGATGGTGGACGTTTTCGAAAGAGAAGGAATAGAGACTGAGGTCATACAGGTCGGCAATCACGACATAAGAGGCTGCACTGCCTGCGGAAAGTGTCATGAGCTTGGAAAATGCGTCTTTGACGATCTCGTCAACGAAGTCGCAGACAAACTGCAGGACGCCGACGGTCTCGTCGTGGGATGTCCAGTATACTTCGGGTCTCCGAACGGCACCATGATCTCATTCCTGGACAGGCTGTTCTACAGCTCCGGAAAAGTGCGCAAGCACATGAAGATCGGCGCCGCTGTGGTAACCTGCAGAAGAGGCGGAAACACGGCCAGCTTCGACGTGCTCAACAAATACTTCACCATCAGCGGCATGCCCGTGGCAGCCGGGACCTACTGGAACCAGGTACACGGATTCTCTGCCGAGGACGTCAAAAAGGACAAGGAAGGACTGCAGTGCCTGAGGAACCTCGCCAGGAACATGTCCTTCATGATAAAGGCATTCACGGACGCTAAGGAGAAGTACGGATACCCCGAAGTGGAATTCGGCTCCTTCACCAGCTTCCCTGACGGAAAATGAAAAACGATCAAAAGGAGATATAAACATGAAACTTGCAGAAGCTCTTCAGGAAAGAGCAGATCTCAACAGAAAGATAGATGAGCTCAGAAGAAGGCTCGGCAACGCAGTCCTGGTGCAGGAAGGCGAAGATCCGGTCGAGGACCCCGCCGCTCTGCTCAAGGAGCTTGATTCCGCGGTTGCACGTCTTGAGGAACTCATGGCCGCCATCAATCTCACCAACTGCAAAACGAAAGTGAACGGTATGACGCTCACTGCGCTGATCGCCAGAAAAGACGCACTGATGCTGAAGCTCTCCGCGTACAGGGATCTCGTCTACACCGCTGGACAGAACACGAACCGTGCGAGAGGCACCGAGATTAAGGTAAAGGCTCTCCTCAAAGCCGGGGATCTGCAGAAGGAAGCGGATAAGACCGCTAAGGAGATCCGCGAACTGGACAATCTGCTGCAGGAGACCAACTGGAAAACAAAACTCGCTGAATGATCTAAAAA
>JAFYZY010000113.1 GCA_017548485.1 Oscillospiraceae bacterium
CACCGGATACTGAAGGAAGGCGACATCGTGAGCGTCGACGTCGGCGCCTTTATCGACGGCTTTACAGGGGACAACGCGGCAACTTTTCCGGTCGGGGAGATCTCCGAGGAAGCAAAGAAGCTCCTCAGGATCACCAAAGAGAGTCTGGATAAGGCTGTTGAAGTCTGTATCGCCGGAAACCGTCTGGGAGACATCGGTTCTGCGGTGCAGGACCATGTGGAATCGAACGGGTTCTCAATCGTAAGGGAGTACGTCGGGCACGGTGTGGGGAGAGATCTGCACGAAGATCCCGAAGTGCCGAACTACGGCAGGGCGGGACACGGAGTGCGGCTGGTCCCGGGCATGACTATCGCGATAGAGCCCATGGTCAATGCCGATGGTCCCGAAGTCGAAGTATTGGCGAATGACTGGACGGTAGTAACAGTTGACCGGCAGCTTTCGGCACACTTCGAATACACGGTTGCGATAACCGAGAGCGGGCCTGTAATAATGACCCGTGTGTGAGGGACTAATCGTGGAGATCAAAAGAGGGACCGTGGTGAGATCGAGAGCCGGACACGATGCGGGACTGCTTCTGGCGGTCCTGGATACGGACGGAAAGTTCGCGCTCACTGCTGACGGTAAGACAAGGACCATTATTTCTCCCAAAAGGAAAAATCTGATCCATCTCATAGCGACTGCGGCTGTGCTGTCGGAGGAAGAGATGGAAAGCGACAGTTCGCTGAGAAAAGCGCTCAGGCGCTTCTCCGCGGAGTGACCGTCTAAGGAGGACAGAATACTTAATGTCAAAAGCTGATGTTCTTGAAGTCGAAGGCGTAGTCAAGGAAGTGCTCCCCAACGCCACATTCAAGGTGGAACTGCAGAACGGGCACGTCATTGACGCACACATCTCCGGGAAACTGAGGATGAACTACATCAGGATCCTGGCAGGTGACAGAGTGACGGTCGAGATGTCGCCTTACGACCTTACCAAAGGACGTATCACCTGGCGCACCAAATAAGGTGCACCCGACTATTGGAGGTAACAACTTATGAAGGTAAGACCTTCCGTAAAACCGATGTGCGATAAGTGCAGAGTCATCAAGCGCCATGGCAAAGTCATGGTCATCTGCCCGAATCCCACTCATAAGCAGCGTCAGGGCTAAGACGCAACGATAATTGGAGGAAAGTATCTAATGGCGCGTATTGCTGGTATCGACCTTCCTAGAAACAAAAGGGTCGAAATAGGCCTCACCTATATCTACGGTATCGGCCTGAGCACCGCGAAGCAGATCCTCGCAGAGACCGGCGTTGATCCGGATATCCGCTGCAACGACCTGTCCGAGGATGATGTCGCGAAACTGCGTGACTACATTGACAACAAACTCATCGTCGAAGGCGACCTGAGAAGAAACGTCGCTCTCGACATCAAGCGCCTTGTCGAGATCGGATGCTACAGAGGCGTCCGCCATCGCAAAGGACTGCCTGTACGCGGTCAGAGGACAAAGACCAATGCCCGCACACGCAAGGGCCCCAAGAGGACCATTGCGAACAAGAAGAAATAAGGAGGGGCTAAGATATAAATGGCTAGCAGCAAACAGACAACAACCCGCCGCCGCCGTGAGAGAAAGAATATCGAACGCGGTGCAGCGCATATCCAGGCCACTTTCAACAACACGATCGTGACGATCACCGACGTGGAAGGAAACGCCCTTTCCTGGGCTTCCGCCGGCGGACAGGGATTCCGCGGATCAAGGAAGTCCACACCCTTCGCAGCTCAGACTGCAGCTGAAGTAGCCGCCAAGGCAGCTATGGAACACGGCCTGCGCTCTGTCGAAGTCTATGTCAAGGGACCCGGTTCCGGCCGTGAAGCCGCCATCCGCGCTCTTGCTGCCTGCGGTCTCGAAGTGACCCTCATCAAGGACGTCACTCCCATCCCGCATAACGGCTGCCGTCCGCCTAAGAGACGCCGCATATAAGGAGGCATACAGAATATGGCTAGATATACAGACTCGGTATGCAGACTGTGCCGCAGAGAGGGCCAGAAGCTCTTCCTCAAAGGTGAACGCTGCTATTCCGAAAAGTGCGCTCTCGTCCGCAGAAACTATGCGCCCGGCGACCATGGCCAGGGACGCAGAAAGAATTCTGAGTACGGAACACAGACCCGCACGAAGCAGAAAGCCAAGCGCTACTACGGTGTGCTTGAGCATCAGTTCCACAAATACTACGAGATGGCCATCAAGCAGGCCGGCATCACCGGCGACAACCTTCTGCGCATCCTCGAGAGCAGGCTCGACAACATCGTTTATCGCGCCGGTTTCGCGAATTCCCGCGCTGAAGCCCGCCAGCTCGTGACACACCGCCATTTCAGCGTGAACGGTGTCATCGTTAACGTTCCTTCCTATCTGTGCAAAGCCGGCGACGTCGTCGCCGTCCGCCACACCGAGGTCGAGAAGATCAAGAGCGCCATCGAGGCTAACTCAGCCCGTCCGAAGCCCTCTTGGATGGATGTTGATTCCGAACACATGAGTGCGACCGTAACAAAGCTGCCGGATCGTTCCGAGATCGACTTTGACATTGAAGAGCACTACATCATCGAGCTTTATTCCAAATAATAGAGTTTCCGCGATTTTGTTATCTCTTTTTTCAAAGTTCCCGGAGTTCCTTAGAAACAGCACTTCACCTAAGTGCCTAAGAGGAGGGTATACATGATTGAAATAGAGAAGCCCAGAATAGAAGCAGTCGACCAGGCAGAAGACGGATCCTTCGGCAGATTCATAGTCGAGCCGCTGGAGCGCGGATTCGGAACCACCCTCGGAAACAGCATGAGAAGAGTCCTTCTCTCCTCGCTGCCCGGAGTAGCGGCCCAGTCCATTAAGATCGACGGAGTGCTCCATGAGTTCTCGATCATTGAGGGAGTCCGCGAGGACGTCACCGAGATAGTCCTGAACGTAAAGGGCATCACCGCGAGGCTGCATTCGGAAGAACCCAAGACCGTCTATATCGACGCAGTCGGTCCCTGTGAAGTCACAGCCGGCAGCATCAAGGCGGACGCGGAATTCGAAGTTCTGGACCCCGATTGGCATATAGCCACCCTGAACAAGGACGGAGTTCTCCGCATGGAGATGACGTTCGTGCACGGAAGAGGCTATGTGTCAGCAGAGCGCAACAAGCAGGAGATCAAGCCGCAAATCGGTGTGATCCCGGTGGACAGCATCTTCACGCCGGTGCTCAAGGTCAACTACACGGTGGACAACACCCGTGTCGGACAGATCACCGACTACGACAAGCTTACGCTGGAAGTCACCACTGACAGGACCATCACGGCCATGGAAGCCGTTTCGATGGCTGCAAAGGTGCTCTGCGATCACCTCAATCTCTTTATAGATCTTTCCGGAAAGGAAGTTGAGACTGAGTTCTTCTCCGACAAGGAGGAGGCCGACACGTCCAAGATCTATGAGATGACAGTTGAGGAACTCGACCTTTCAGTCCGCAGCTTCAATTGCCTGAAGCGCGCGAACATCAACACGGTCGAGGAACTGATCAGCAAGACCGAGGATGAGATGATGAAGGTACGCAACCTCGGCGTAAAATCGCTCGAAGAGGTAGAGGCGAAGCTTGCTTCCCTCGGATTAAGCCTCAAAGGCAAGAACAGTAATCAGTAAGGAGAGAAAGCAATGGCCGGTTCAAGAAAGCTGGGTAGGACCAGCGACCACCGAAAAGCTATGCTTCGCGCCATGGTGACATATCTGCTGGAGAACGGCAGGATTGAGACTACAGTCTATAGAGCGAAGGAAGTCCGCTCCATGGCCGAAAAAATGATTACTCTTGGAAAAGACAATTCTCTTCACTGCAAGAGACAGATATATTCCTATATCACAAAGGAAACTGTCGCCAAGAAGCTGATGGATGAGATCGCTCCTCAGTACGCGGAGCGCAACGGCGGATACACCCGCATCACCAAGATCGGACCCCGCCGCGGCGACGCAGCTGAGATGGCTGTCATAGAGCTAGTCTGAACAGCATAACTGTTTGGTACGGGTAATTATTCAAAACGAAACGAGGCCTCGGATGATTCCGGGGCCTCGCTGTATGCATAAGTGTATATGATCAGGCTTTATTTTCTTTTTCCATCTTGTCTCTGAGGGCTTTGGCCTGCCTTTTTGCGTCTCTTTCTTTTCTCACTTTTTTATTCTCCTCTCTGAGAGCCCTCTGCGTCTCGGCGACATAGTCACTGGCGATCTGTTTTATCACGGTGGTGATGAACTGTTTTGTTTCATCGTCACGGAGCAGATCGAATCCCAGTGTAAGAAGCGCTTTCTTTCCCTTGCCGGTGAGCTCTGTGACCGTTGACGCGCCGCTTGAATCCAGGATATCGAACAGTGAATCGATGAATTCCCTGCGGGAGTCGATATCCATTCCGTTCAGGACCGAGTCTATCGACGTGTCGAATACCCGGCTGCTCTTGCTGAGCGCAGAGCATCTGACGAATCCGGTGGAGCAGGTCTCCCAGTTGAAACCGTCATGTCCGTTGATGCCAAAGTCTTCGCTGTTCACTGTGACGACTCCCTTGGGGTTGTCAAGAAGAGTGCCGACCAGCGAGTTTCTGGGTATGATCTTATGTATCTTGTCTTTGATGATCTTATATCCCGGAGTGTCGTAATATGACGCGCGAAACCCGGGCCCGTCAAAGGAATAGACAGCCTCTATGCGGTTCTTGAGGGTCTCCTCAGCGGTGCATGCGGCATAAATCGCGAGGTTTCCTCCCTTGGAATGACCGCCAATGATCATGGGACCATCGAACAACGTGGATCTGTACCTCAGATATGAGAGAGCATCCCTCTGAGCGCTGACGTAGTCGGAACAGCTGAGATAGAAATTCTCCTTCCAGGCGAGGATATTGTCATCCGTGCCCCTGAAGGTGATAAAGCGGACATTGTCCGGAAGAGATACGACCAGAGCGGAGAACTGCTCAGTCCTTACCTTATCTACGATATTGATGAAACCGGATAGCCCGAGATCCCTGAAACGCACGGATTCCGATGCGGCTTTCATGACAGGGATAAGATTGATGCCTGCCAGTTTTACCGTTTCAGCTCCTTCCTCGCCGTATCTCAAGAAATACTGCGCAGCGGCATAATAAAACGGTACGGGATCGCCGTCTCTGTCGATGATGCCGGTCCAGTCTATTGCGCCTATCTTGCTCATGAGAAAGAGGTCGGCATCGTTAATTGGGGAGACCGAAAATGGGATATCACCGCGCCATTTCAGGTAATCCAGCATTTTTTCCATCGAAGATAACCTCTCTTTGGTAGTTTATGGATCTTTCTATAATATACAGAATACAACAGTGTTGTAGTGTGAACCGACAGTTTTTTCAAGTACAATTATAATACATCCCGACGAAAGTGTGCGTTTGAGCATGGAAGCAAACTATAACAGATACCTGAAGTCTCTGGACGATCTTATGTGTTCCGTTAAGGAAGAGGGATTCCTTCCGCTGTTCAGAAACGGTATCAGGGGATTCTCGGTAGAAGACAGGACATCGCCTGCGGGATGGTGGTCGGGTATAGACGAGATCGATCCCTGGGAGTGGAGAAGACTTGCAGCGAGAAGCACAGAGGTCGCCTACGGCAAGTTTTTTGACGGCAGAGCAGGTTTTATCTCCACCGAATGGTTCCCGGTTTTTGCGAACTGGAAGAGAGACGGATACGATTTTGACGCTCTGTTCGAAGACGGAAAAGCCACTATGCGCCAGAAGAAGATAATGGATCTCTTTATGAACGGTGAGGAGCTG